>DAISKN010000098.1:0-1464 GCA_036820975.1 Acidobacteriota bacterium
CTTATAATGTTGATGGGACGGGGCCTGCGTTTGGGCCAGTCCCAGAGACGCGGTGGCCGCCGTGAGTACGGCGAAAGCGACACGGGAAAACGGTTTCATCTTTGCTCCTCCCACGAAAAAGTTACTTCCGCCTTGGGATACGCCGGATTATACCAAACCCGCCACGGAGCCGAGTCCAACGGTGAAAACGGTGAAGAAGAAGACGCCCCGACAAGAGCTCGATGGATTCCTTTCGAAATACACGCCGGACATCGCTTCCCGCGCCCGCAAGATCCTGGCGAAGATGCGCGCGCGCCTTCCCGGAGCAATCGAGCTGGTTTACGACAACTACAACGCGCTTGCCATCGGCTTCGGCCCCACGGAGCGGGCTTCCGACGCGATCTTCTCCATCGCCGTCTTTCCGCGCTGGGTCAGCCTTTTCTTCTTCCAGGGGGCCAAGCTCGAAGATCCCGGAAAGATCCTCCAGGGTAGCGGAAAAACCATCCGCCACATCGTCCTCGAGGGTCCAGAGACCCTCGACCGGCCCGCGGTCAAGGCGCTCATGAAACAGGCGCTCGAGCGGGCTCCAAAGCCCCTCGACAAGGAGGCCCGCGGTCGGTTGATCGTCAAGTCGGTCTCCGAGAAGCAGCGCCCGCGACGGCCCGCGTAGCCGTTTGACTCACCGGACCGCGGGGAGCAAACTCCCGCACCATGCGAAAGAGTCTTCTTCTCCTCCTGCTCCTCCCCGGCGCCCTCCTTCTGCTCCTCTCCGGCGCCTGCGCTCCCGAGCCCGACTACGACGTCGTCCTCCGAAGCGGAACGGTGTTCGACGGCTCCGGACGGCCGCCGTTCGAAGGAGACGTCGCTTTCGATGGCGATCGCATCGCCGCCGTCGGCCGGATCGCCGGGAAAGGCGCCCTCGAGATCGACGCGAAGGGGCTCTACGTCGCTCCCGGGTTCATCGACATGCACAGTCATTCGGAGGAGGGACGCCTCCTGCACGAAGGGCGAGGACCTTCGTTCGCGTTTCAGGGATTCACCACGGAGATCTACGGCGAGACCACGTCGATGGGACCGCTCGGGGGGAAGCGCGAGGACGACACCCCCGCGTCTCTGAAGGGGAAATGGACGACGCTCGGGGAGTTTCTCGCCTTCATGGAGCAGCAAGGCATCGACATCAACGTGGCTTCCTACGTCGGATCCGGAGGAATTCGCGCCAACGTGATGGGCTACGAGGCTCGCCCTCCCACCGCGGAAGAGCTCGAGGAGATGAAGGCGCTGGTGCGCCAGGCGATGAAGGAAGGCGCCTTCGGAGTTTCCGCGGGCATGAGCTACGTTCCCAACATTTATATGTCGACCGACGAGCTCTCGGCGCTGGTGAAGGAAGCCGCAGCCGTCGGAGGGATCTACGCCAACCACGCCCGCACCATGAACGGCACCGACCCGAACGCCATCCACGAGGGGGTCGAGATCGCGGAGAAATCC
>DAISKN010000098.1:1474-13730 GCA_036820975.1 Acidobacteriota bacterium
CACTTCTTCCATCTGAACTCCCTCTCCTCGACGAGGGCGACGGAGTTCCTCGCCATCATCGACGAGGCGCGCGACCGCGGGATCCGTGTGACGGGGGACTCCTATACCTATACCTGGGGAATCACCGGGCTTTCGGACTACATCCCCGCCTGGGCGCAGGAGGGCGGACGGGAAGCGATGCTCGCGCGCCTGCGCGATCCCAAGGAGCGCGAGCGCATCGCCCAGGACTTCGTGGACGAGCCTCCCTACCTAGCGAACATCGGCTGGCACCACGTCCGGCTCGGTGTCGACGATCCCGAAGTGAACGGTAAGCTGGTAGAAGAGGTCTCCGAGATGAGGGAGATGCCGCCGGAAGAGGTCTTCATGTACGTCTTGCTGAAGGCCGAGGGCCGCGGCATCGTCATCGATTGGAACAACGAAGAAGACACGCTCCGGCAGGTCCTGGTTCAGCCCTACGTCGCCGGCGGCACCGACGGCGGAGCCCTCGACCTCGAGTGGGAGGATCTTCCGCCGCTCGTCCACCCGAGGCACCTCGGCACCGCACCCCGCTTTCTCGGGACCTACGTTCGCGAGGAGAAGCTTCTGAGCTGGGAGGAGGCCATCCGCAAGCTGTCTTCCCTGCCCGCGGAAATTCTCGGTATCGAGGACCGCGGCATGGTGAAGCCCGGGCAGTTCGCGGACGTCGTGGTGTTCGATCCCGAGACCATCGCGGGGAAAGCGACTTTCGAGGACCCGTTCCACTACTCCGTCGGGATGCGGCACGTGTTCGTGAACGGCGTCGCCGTGGTGAAGGACTCGGAGTACACCCGCGAGCGACCCGGCCGGGCGCTGCGGGGACCGGGATACGAGCCCTGAATGAATCGCGTCATCCCGCTGGTCGAGACCACTCTCCTCCGTATCACGAGGTTCGAGCATCCGGAGGACGAGCCACACCACGACCCACGCGAGGAGCACTCGCGCTCGATCTCTCTGAGCTTCGTGCTCCGGGGGTCTTTCTCCATCCGGGCGGGATCCAAGACATTCGAGCTGACTCCGCGGACGGTCTTCGCCACCCGTCCCGGGCTCTCCTACCGGACGCTCCACGCGGACGATCCGCCGGCGGATATCTGCCTGTCGATCGACTACTCCCCCGAGTTCCTGGGAGACGAGCCCTCCGGGATCGCGTCGTCCGAACCGGTCGTCGAGCTCACCAACCGGACCGCTTATTTGAGATGGCGGCTGGAGCGCGCCCTGGAGCGGAATCGAGAGCACGGGGTGTTCGAAGAGATCGGGGCGGAGCTTCTCTCTTCCGTACCCGGCTACGAGCCCGGCGCAAAGCTCTTCGGCGAGCGAAGCCTCGCCTGGTACGCCGAGCGAATCGAGAACGCGCGCGTCCTCCTGGCGAGCTCGTTCCGGGAGCGGCATTCCCTCGGCTCCCTTTCCCGCGCGGTGGGCATGAGCCCGTTTCACTTCGCGAGGCTCTTCCGCTCGCTGGTAGGCATTCCCCCGGGCAGATACCTGCTCCTCGCCCGCCTCGACCACGCGTACCGGCTCCTGCGAGAGGACCGCACGGTGACCGACGTCTGCTTCGACTGCGGTTTTCGCAACCTGAGCTACTTCGTCCGGGCGTTCCGAAAACGCTATCGAATCCCGCCTTCCGCCGTTCGCAGGAACCAACGAGAATAGCAAGATAGTGCAAGCGGCCGTTCCCCTTCCGGCGGAGACTCGCCGTGAAGGAGAGACGACCCCATGCTGACGAGCCCGCTTCCCGCTCTGTTCTTGGCTTTGGTCCCGATGGTTTCCGCGGCGACGGGCGCCGCGGAAAAGCCGCTCGTGCCGGTTGCGGGCGACGACCGCCCCTCCGACCGCGACGCCATCCGCGCGCACATCGATCGGATCTTCCGCGCCTACATCGAGAAGGACCGGGAGACGATCGAAGCGACGCACTCGGCGGAGTGGCGCGGTTTTCTCGGCGCTTCCCGGAGCATCCTCCGCGGGCTCGACACGTACATGGAAGGCGCGGACGCTTTTCTGAGGCTTCCGGGAGGCATCGCCGCCTACCGTTTCGAGGATTTCGACCTGCTGTTCTACGGCGACGTCGGCCTGGTGAGCTATGTCGCGGACGTGGACATCACGAACGGGGGGACCCCGCCCGAGCCGTACAAGACGAAGTACCGCTCGATCGACGTCTACGCGAAGCTCGACGGCCACTGGACGCAGGTGGCGTCCCACCTGAACACTCACCCCGACGTCCTCGAAGCGCGCAGCCAGGAGCCCCAGACGGTGAGCGCGGCCGCGCGCGAGGAGATCCTCGCCCGGCGGGAGGCGGTGTGGCGGGCCTTCTTTTCCAACGATCGCGCGCGGCTCGAGGAGCTTGTTCCCGCGGACACCGTCGCCATCAACGCGGGCGAAGAGGTCTGGCACGACCGGGACTCGGTTCTCGCCGGGGCCGCGGATTTCGCCGCGAGCGGGGCGAAGCTCGTTCGCCTCGAGTTCCCGAGAACGGAGATCCGGGTGTACGGCGATACCGTCATCCTCTACACGACCTATTCCTACGAGATCGAGAGCGAGGGGAAGCGGGAGGCTTACTCCGGCCGTGGCACCGAGGTGTTCGTGAACCGCAGGGGTGAGCTTTTGAACGTCGGATGGCACCTCGACTCGGGCCGTTGACCTCGATAGTATTCCGGCTCTCGCCTTCAGCCGGGGCTTCACTCGAGGAGGGACGCTCCCAGGGACGGCTCGCCTCCACGGGAGGCTGCCGATCGTTATTTGATGGTCCTGCGCCAGGAGCCGGGAGGCGACTGGAAGATCGCGACCTCGATGTGGGGACCCGTCATCGCGGATCGATGACAGGGCGAAGCTCGGCCGACGCCTTCCTGCAGGCGAACCACAGCCGTCGCACATCCTCCTCCGTGGTTCGAAGGCTGGTGATGCAGGCCCGCAGGGTGAAACGTCCGCGAAGCCGGTTGCGAGACAGAAAGAGGCCCGGCTCGCGATTGAGGCGATCGAGCATCGCCTCGTTCAACCGATCGAGATCTTCGGGACCGAGCCCCTTCGCGGGAACGTAGCGGAAGGCGACGGTGCTGGTCTCGACCGGGGCCGCGAGCTCGAACTCTCCGTCGGACTCGATCCAGGAAGCGAGCGTCCGGGCGAGCCCGAGGTGCTCTTCGATCCGCGCCCGGACGGCTCTGGCCCCATACGCCTTCAGGACCATCCAGAGGCGAAGAGCCCGGAAGCGCCGTGAGAGCTCGATGGTCGACTCCATCGGCTGGGGCACTTCCTGCTCGGCGGCGCTCACCTTCAAGTACTCGGGGATCACGGTGAAGAAGCGCCGCATCGAGGCCACGTCTTTCACCAGAAGACAGCTGGTGTCGATGGGAACGAACAGCCATTTGTGCGGATCGAGAGAAAGGGAGTCGGCGGAGGCGAGTCCCTCTCGAAGAAAGGCACCGCTCGGGGCCGCAGCCGCCAGGGCGCCGTAGGCGCCGTCCACGTGGAGCCAGAGTCCCCTCTCGCGGCACACCTCGGCCAGTTCCTCGAGCGGGTCGACGGCGCCGCTTCCAATCGTGCCCGCGGTCGCCACGACCGCCGCCGGCGAGAGCCCTCGCGCCCGATCCCGATCGATCGCATCTCGCAGCACCGACGGACTCAGGTGAAACGCGTCGTCTGCCGGAAGACGCCGGAGACCCTCGGGGGGAACACCGAGGAAGCGTAGCCCTCGGTCGATCGAGCTGTGAGTCTCCTCCGAAACGTAGAAGACGCCCTCGTTCCCGCTTCCCGCCTTCTCCCGGGCGAGCGCGAGCCCCATGAGGTTCGCGAGCGAGCCTCCGCTGGTGAGAACGCCGCCGCCCGATTCGGGGAAACCGAGAAGAGACTGGAGCCAGCGAACCACCTCGGACTCGATCGCGGCCGCGGAAGCGCCGCCCCGCACCAGGCTCACGTTCTGGTTCAGGGTCGAGGCGAGAAGGTCGGCGACGATCCCGACGATCCCCGTCGAGTTCGGGATGTATCCGAAATTCCCGGAGTGCTGCAGGTCGGTCGCGAACGGAACGACCCTCTCGACGAACTCCCGCAGCACCGCGCTTGGAGGAGACCCCTCTTCGGGGAGGGGCTCCCGCAGGAGGGAGAACACTCGCGCGGGAGGCTCGCTCGGCTGGATCGGCTTCTCGCCGAAGCTCGCGAGGTAGGAGATCATCCAATCGACAGCCTCATAGGCGAATCGCTGGAGCTCCTCTTTCGAAAGGTCCTCCCGGCCCGGAATCTCGCTCATCGGCGAGAGCTTAACATCCGAGTGCCCGCCGGGAGGCGGTCTCAGCCCCGCCGCCGGGCTTTCAGAAAGACGTCGATGGCGTCGGGACGGGGATTCACGAAAACGAGGCGTATCCGTCCGTCGCTCCCGGTCGAGACCGTGGCGGGAATCGAGGAGACCGTCAGGTACCATCCGTCGGGAAGCACCACTTCGTTCCTCGGCCGACCGAAGCTTCGATGCCAGACGAGCTCATCGCCGACCAGACCGAAGCGGCCCGGGTCCGTGTAGGTCTCCTCGATGCGGAGCCGGTGCGACTGGCCTCGCTTCACCGGAGGAAACCGGACGACGACCACCTCGGTATCGGGGGCGATCGGGCTCACGTCGAGCCCCGCTTTCGCGATCTCCTCCCCTCGAAGGGTTTCCGTCGAGAGCTCCTCGCCGGTGTCCAGGAGCCGGGCGGAGGGATCCGAGACCTTGCTTCCCGCGCGGACGACGTTGAGGTACTTGTCGACGCCCTCGCGCCTCTCGGTGAAATCGTGGTAGAGCGCGAACGAGTGGGTTTCCGGCTGCTTCAGGAAATAGACGATCTCCGTCTCCTCCCGGGCGCGCTCCGGAACCGGGGCGTCGACGAGAGACGGACCACTTCCCGCCGGCGCGGCAGTCGTCGAGCCGGCGGCGGCCGGGGCGGGCGCCGGACGCGGGAGCGCACGCGCTCTGAGGATGAGCGGCGCGGACGCCGGATAGGTGTTGATGAAGCTCACGTTGATTCGGCCGTCGGGCTCGCTCAGCACCTGCGAGGGCACGTTGAGGGAAAACAGCTCGTAGCCCGCGGGAAGGACCACCGAGTTCTTCCGGATTCCCAGCGGGCGATCGAAAACCAGGAGCTCGCCCTCGCGAAAGTAGCTTTTCTTGTCCTCGTACGTCTTGTCGATTCGGATGCGCACTTCGCCGACGGCTGGAACCGGGCGCGGCAAGCGAACCCGGATGTACTGCGTGTCCGGATCGGCTTCGGACTGACCCGCTTCCCGAGCTGCCGTCCCGCTCACGACCTCGAAGTCGAGCGGCTGTCCGCTCGCCAGATCGAGCACCGACTCGTCGCGGGCCACGCTCCCCTTGCGGATGGGGTTGAAGAAGAAGCGCGCTCCGGGAGTCGAGGCGGTCACGTCGTACAGGATGCGAAAGCTCGCGGTCTCCGGCGCGAGGAGCTCGTATCGAGTGTATTCGTCTTCGGCCGCGGACTGCGCGCCGAGCGGCGCCGCGAAAAGAAGGCTCAGAAGCGGCGCCGACCAGGTGTTCATGAGTGCGCCTTTCATTCGAGCGGTATGCACGCGGGATCGCACATCCCATCGACCACCGGGGGCCGCGACCCGTCCGTCGTCACGCAGATGCGGCCCGTGTAATCGGCGCAGAACCCTCTCGTCCCGGTGACTCCCGGGCTCTCGGGATAAGCGAGGTACACGAAAGACTGGACGCTCGAAGGCGAAAGGTTGGCGAAAGCAACCTCGCTTCCGTCCGCCGGCAGGCCGACCTGGAACTCGCGTCGATAGCCCGCGCGCACGTCCGGAGGAACCTCGCTGAGGAACACGGGGCCCTGGGGAGGATAGCCCGGAATGCACTCCTGAGGCTTCGCCAGGCACTCGAGCTGATCGAACTGCCCCCCGTTCGACGAGGCGTACGCGACCTCGGCCGAGATCACCGTCCTGAGGTCGCCGATCGCCGCCGCTTCGTTGGCGGAGATCCGCGCCCGCAG
The DNA here is from genome assembly GCA_036820975.1 of Acidobacteriota bacterium. GTDB lineage: Bacteria > Acidobacteriota > Vicinamibacteria > Marinacidobacterales > SMYC01 > DAISKN01. Next base: position 7,453 of record DAISKN010000098.1, read on the forward strand.
GAGGCTCGGGATGGCGATGGCGGCGATCATGCCGATGAACGCGACCAGCAGGAAGAAAATAACGACCGCGATGACGACCACGGTCACCGTCGACGACTCCGAGAGCTTCGTTACCTCGGCGATCTCGGCGGCGCTCAGTCTAGAAGGCGGAGTCTCCGAGAACAGCACCTTTACCCCAGGCTTGAAGAGGTAGACCAGGATGAGGGCGGAGATCACGGTGCCGAACGGAATCCCCAGAAGGCCGATGAACGAGAGGACGAGCTGAATCGTGCGCCCGTAGCTCTTGAGATTCCAGAGGCCGATGGCGCAGACGATCGACACGAGTCCGAAGACGGCGTAGAGCCCGCCGACGCCGATCATGAGGGCTCGCTCGGGCCCTTCGCTCCCGAACGACATCACGACGGCGATGACGCCGCCGATCAGCATGATCGGCCCGGCTACGAAGTGAAGGACCGCGAGCACGCTGATGACGCCGGGCCGCCGGTAGATCTGCGCCGCCGAGACCGGCCTCGCACTCGAACGAGCTCCGGGTCGAGGGCCGGCGTAGGGATTCGGTCGTGTCGGTGCCACCATGCCTCTTGCTCCCGTACGAAACGGGAGACGAGCCTAAAGGTCGCGCCTTCGAAAAGCAACTGCCGACATCCCCCGGCCGGGGTTCAGTTCTCCCGCCGCCGAGCGAGCAGCGTCCGGTAGAGAGGATGCGAAAGCGCGAGGGCGAAGCGAAAGGGGCGGACGTTGGCACGGAAGGGTGACGGAGAGACAACGGAAGGGTGACGGAGAGACAGAAGAGGAATTGGCGATGAATTTCCTCTTACGATTCTCATCCCTCTGTCTCCTCCTCATCCCCATATCCCCTTGCAATTGGATTTTGGTTACAATCACAGGTTCACCGTGTCCGAGACCCATCCCGCCGCGACATTCCAGCCTCCCCGCCGGCCCTGGAGAGTCTGGCTCTTCGGGAGGCCCCTGCCGACGGCCGATGCCGGGCACCAGACGATCGGAAAGACCGTGGGCCTCGCGGTCTTCGCTTCCGACGCGCTTTCCTCGACCGCATACGCGACGCAGGAGATCCTGATCGTGCTCGCGGCCGCGGGAGTCGCCGCGTTCGCATACGCGTTTCCGATCTCGATCGCGATCGTCATCCTTCTCGCGATCGTGGCCATTTCCTACCGGCAGACGATCCACGCGTACCCCGACGGCGGAGGCGCGTACGTGGTCGCGCGCGACAACCTGGGTCCGCTCGCGGCCCAGGTGGCGGGAGCGGCGCTTCTTTCCGACTACGTCCTCACGGTGAGCGTGTCGGTATCTTCGGGCGCGGCTCAGCTGGCGTCCGCCTTTCCCCTGCTCTACGAGAACCGGGTGGCGCTGGCTGTGGTCCTCGTTTTCTTCGTGATGCTGGTGAACTTGCGCGGGGTGAAGGAAGCGGGAACGGTGTTCGCCGTCCCCACGTACTTTTTTCTCTCGGTGATGGTGCTCATGCTGGGAACGGCGTTCTTCCGGCTCGCGATCGGCCGCCTGGGCGTCGTCCAGAATCCGCCGCCGATCGATGTGGGGGAGACCGCGGCGCTGGGGCTCTTCGTGATCCTCCATGCCTTCTCGAACGGCACTACGGCTCTCACCGGGGTCGAGGCGATCTCGAACGGCGTCACCGCCTTCAAGGAGCCTCGCGGACGCAACGCCGCTTTGACGCTCACCTGGATGGCGGTCATCCTGGCGACGCTGTTCCTCGGCATCACCTATCTCGCAGGCCGCATCGGCGCCATTCCCTCGGAGGAGGAGACGGTCATCTCGCAGCTCGCGCGCACCGCCTTCGGGACGAGAGGAGCGCCCTACCTGGCGGTCATGGCCTCTACCACGCTCATCCTGGTGATGGCGGCGAATACCGCCTTCTCCGGTTTCCCCCGGCTCTCGGCGCTCCAGGCGGGAGACGGCTTTCTTCCCCGCCAGCTCACCTACCGCGGGAGCCGCCTGGTGTTCTCGCGCGGGATCGTCGTGCTGGCGATCGCGAGCGCGCTTCTCATCGTAGCTTTCCAGGCGAGCGTCACCCGGCTCATCCCCCTCTATGCCATCGGGGTTTTTCTCTCGTTCACGCTGTCGCAGGCGGGAATGACCCTGAGGTGGCGGCGCATGGGACGGAGCCTCGAACGACCCCCGAGGGGATGGCGCTGGAAGATGGCGTTGAACGGCCTCGGGGCCGTGCTCACCGCACTGGTCACCATGGCGTTCGCGGTCACCAAGTTTCGGGAGGGCGCCTGGGTGGTGCTCCTCGTGCTTCCGGCGTTCGTCCTGGTATTTCTCGCGATCCGGGCCCATTACCGGGAGACCGCGGAACAGCTCTCGCTCAAGCACTACGGCGCGCCCCCGCAGAGCGGCCGGCACCGGGTGATCCTCCCGATCAGCAACGTCCATCGCGGAACCCTCGAGGCTCTCCGCTACGCCCGCGCTTTGTCTCCCGACGTCACCGCGGTGCACGTGTCGCTCGACTCCGCCGAGGCGGAAAGGCTGAGGGCGAAATGGGATTTATGGGGCGATGGAGTGAGGCTGGTGGTGCTGGACTCTCCCTACCGCCTGCTCCTCGAGCCGCTGCTCGACTACATCACTTCGATCGCCGACGAGCGCCAGCCGAACGAGACCATCACCATCGTCGTTCCCCAGTTCGTGCCCAGGCGCTCCTGGCAGAACCTCCTCCATGCGCAGACGGCCCTGTTTCTGCGGATGGCCCTTCTCTTTCGGCGAGGAATCGTGATTACCAACGTTCCCTATCAGCTTGCGGAACGGTGACGGAGCTTCCATGTATATCATCGTCGTAGGATGCGGCCGCGTCGGATCGGAGCTGGCTCATCGGCTGTTTCGCCAGGGTCATGAGGTCACGGTGGTGGACGAGTCCGGCGCCTCGTTTCGAAATCTCCATCCCGACTACCGGGGACGGACCATCGAGGGCAGCGTGCTGTCGGAAGAGGTCCTGAGAAGGGCGGAAGTCGGGCGCGCCGACGGGCTCGCCGCGGTCACCAACTCCGATACCGTGAACGCGGTGGTGGGCCACGCCGCCCGCGCGGTCTTCGGCATCCGCAACGTGGTGGTGCGCAACTTCGATCCACGGCTCCTCCCGCTCCATCAGAGCTTCCGGCATCGCGTGGTCAGCTCCACCGTCTGGGGGGCAGAGCGAATCGAGACCCTCCTCCACCACCCCGAGGAGCAGAGCCTTCTGAGCCTGGGTGCTTCGGAGATCGAAGTCTTCGAGCTGCGGGTGAGCGACGACTGGTCCGGCCGAACGATTCGAGAGCTTCTCTCGGGCCTCGAAGCGGTGCCGGTCACTCTCACCCGCTCGGGCATCGCCGAGCTTGCGCGACTCGAGACCGGTCTCGCCCCGGGCGACCTGCTCAAGGTGGCGACGGCCGCGGGGTGCCTCCCGGAGCTTCAAGGCCGCCTCACTCCCGCCGAGGCCGCGGAGGAAACATGAAAGTCCTCATCGTTGGAGGCGGACGGACGGCTTCGGAGCTGGCGCGGCTCCTGGTGGCCCAGAAACACGAGGTCCGCCTCGTCGAGGGCCGTAGAGACGTCATCTCACGGCTTCACAAAGAGCTCCCCACCGAGGTCGTCTACGAGGGGGCGCCCGCTCAGATGGACGTCCTCGAGCGCGCGGGAATCGCCCGCGCCCAGGTGCTCGTCACCTGCCTGCCCAACGATGCCGACAATCTCGCGCTCTGCTACGTGGCCCGCGACCGCTACCGCGTCGGAAGGACCATCGCCTGCGTCAACGACCCGAGGAGCGTCTGGCTCTTCGACGACCGCTTTCACGTCGACGTCGCCTTGAATCAGGCGGCGATCCTCTCGGCGCTCATCGAGGAAGAAATGTCCCTGGGAGACATGATGACCCTCCTCAAGCTCCGTCGCGGGCGCTATTCGCTGGTGGAGGAGCGGCTCCCCGCCGGAGCGCCGGCGGTAGGGCTCACCGTGGGAGAGCTTCCGCTCCCGCCCCGCTCGGTCATCGCGGCGATCCTGAGGCGCGGGGAGATGGTGATTCCCCGCGGCGGGGTCCGGCTCCAGATGGGCGACGAGGTCCTCGCGATCGTCGACGCCGAGCAGGCGCCGGAGCTCGCGCGGCTGTTCACGCCGCCTTCGTAGCCTGGTCTCCGCTGCGGAGGAACGCGGTCACGGCGGGGATGAGCGACACGAAGATGATTCCCAGGATCACGGCGGTGAAGTTCTCTTTCACGAAGGGAATGTTCCCGAAGAAATAACCGCCGAGACAGCAGATTCCCACCCAGGCGATGCCGCCGGCGACGTTGAAGGCGAAGAAGCGGGGGTAGCCCATCCTCGCCATTCCGGCGACGAAGGGCGCGAACGTCCGGAGGAACGGGGCGAAGCGCGCGATCACGATCGCCTTTCCCCCGTGACGGGCATAGAACCGTTCGGTCCGCGCGAGATGCTCCTTGTTCACGAACCGGGAGCGCAGGAGCCAGCGCGAAGCCACCGTCGCCCCCAGGGTGTAGTTGACGGCGTCGCCGAGAATGGCGGCGATGGTCAGGAGGAGTATCAGCCCGCCGATGTCCAGCGACCCCACGGCCGCGAGCGCGCCCGCGGAGAACAGGAGCGAGTCGCCCGGCAGGAACGGCGTCACCACGAGACCGGTCTCGCAGAAGACGATGAGGAACAGGATGCCGTAGGTCCAGACCCCGTAGTCCCGGACCAGCGCCAGGAGCGTCTCGTCGAGGTGGCCGAAGATTTGAAAGAGAGTTTGAAAGAATTCCACGACGTTGAATCCGGTACTATATCACGCGTTCTTGCTGACGATGTTCCCGATGGTATGGGCGACGCCCTTGGCGCGATCCACGCTGTCCTCGAGCGCCTGATAGATCTCTTTCCACTTCATGACCTCGATTGCCTTTTCCGGGGTCGCCGTCTCGAAGAGCTTGGTGATCATGAGATTGAAGAGGGCATCGGCCTGGTTCTCGAGATCCGAGATCCGCACCATTCCCCCTTCGACTTCCTTGGCCTTGTCCGGGTCCCAGAAGTTCGCAACCAGCGGCTCGATCTCGTCGGTGCAGGAGGCGAGGAGCTGGGTCATCTGCAGGACCTCTTCCGCGCCGCCCCCGAGCTTGAACTGCACCAGGAGGCTCGCCACCATCTCCATGTCGTCGAGCACGTCGTCGATTCCGGAGGCGAGCTCGCGGATGTCCTCGCGGTCGATGGGAGTGAGAAACGAGTGGTTCAGCGTCTCGAAGATCTGCCGCGTGATCTGATCCCCGCGGTGCTCATGGCTGCCGAGCTCCCGCGCCCGCTCGCGCAGACGGGCGAGGTCGGTCTCCCGCGAAAGCTCGAGCAGGACGCGGCCGGCGGCGCGCAGGTTCTCCGCATCTTCGCGGAAGAGCGCCTTGAACCGCTCGTCTCGAGGTAACAGCCATTGGAAGATCTCTTGCAGCCTCATGCGTCAGCTCAGGGCAAGCGCCACCGCGTAAGCGATGGCGCCGCAGATCGGAAACGTCAGTACCCAGGCGGTGACGATGCTGCCGACGACGCCCCAGCGAACCGCGGAGAGCCTTCGGGTCGATCCCACGCCGATGATGGCGGTGTTGATGGTGTGGGTGGTGCTGAGTGGGATTCCAAAGTGGGAGGCGAGGAGGATGGTCAGCCCTGCCCCAGTCTCCGCCGCGAACCCGTGCACCGGCTCGAGCTTGGTCAGGCGCAGGCCCATGGTGCGGATGATACGCCATCCGCCGAGCGCGGTTCCCAGCCCCATGGTGGCGGCGCAGAGGAGAATCACCCAGAACGGCACCAGGAACTCAGGCAGCGCGCCTCCGAGGACCAGAGCGAGCGTGAAGACGCCGATGAATTTCTGGCCGTCGTTGCTCCCGTGGCTGAAGGCCATCATCGCGGCCGATAGGATCTGGAGCCGTCCGAAGAGCTTCCGAACCAGCCCCGGCGGGCGGCGCGCGAAGCCCCAGTAGATCGCGAACATCAGCGCCATCCCCGAAGCGAATCCGAGACCGGTCGAGAACAGGATCCCCAGGAGCACCTTGCTCCAGCCCTCCCACAGGAGCACCGAGGGCCCTGCGGTCGCGAGTCCCGCGCCCGAGAGCCCTGCGACCAGAGCGTGGCTTTCGCTCGTGGGAAGGCCATAGTGCCAGGCGATGGTGCTCCAGACCACGATACCCACCATCGCCGCCGAGACCGTCGTGAGGTTGATGATCTCCGGCTCCACGATTCCGGTTCCGATGGTATAGGCGACGGCGGTGCCGGCGAAAGCGCCCGCGGTATTGAGCGCGGCCGCCATGAAC
>DAISKN010000099.1:0-13730 GCA_036820975.1 Acidobacteriota bacterium
TCGGACGGCTGGACGGCGGTCACCGCCGACGGGAAGCTCTCCGCCCAGTACGAGCACAGCCTCGCGGTCACGGAGGAGGGGGCGCGGATTCTGACGGTCCAGAACGCGGAAGGAAAATGGGAGCCGCCCGGCCGGTGGGCGCCCCCGGATTTTCCGAACAGCTGAGACTCACGTCCGGCGCGCGTCCACGAGACGGAAACGGCCGAAAGGCTCGGCGAAAACGCCTTCCTTCACGCGCACCTCGAACCCCGCCTTCTCCAGAAGCCGCTTCGCCCCGGGAAGGAGAAACGTCAGGTAGTACATGACGAACGGCGGCGACCAGAGGGCGTTTCTCACGCGCATCGCCCCGTTGAACCCGCGGGAAAGCCAGTAACCCGGAGACGTTTTCTCCGGCATCTCCCCCGTCGCGAAGACGAAACGGCCGCCCGGCCGGAGACAGCCGCGGATCGCCCGCACCAGGGCTTCGTGCTCCGGGGGCAAGAAGTGCCCGAGCGCCGAAAAGCAGGTCACTAGATCGAAGGCTTCGTGGAACGGAGGGGCGAGAGCGTCCCCGCGGACCAGTGGCGCCCCTGTCCTTCGCGCGACCCGGAGCATTCCCCTGCTGAAATCGAGCCCCACCACGAGGTCTCTCGCGAGCGGGCGAAGAACCTCGAGCATCGCGCCCGTCCCGCAGCAGAGGTCGAGGGCGCGAGCGGGCGGATCCATCCGCAGGTAGGCTCCGGTCCCGCGGAGGATCTCGCCGGGCGTGCGAAAGGGAGTGACGTCGAACTTGGGGGCGAGCAGGTCGTAGCCCCGCTCCGTCGAGGACAGCGCCTGGCGCGCCAGCTCCCAGAACGTCGGGCCCTGGGGGTGAAACAGGGTCAGTTCCCCGAAGCGCGGCTCGAGAGCCAGCTCTCGCGAAAGCGGGCGACGGCGGGGCTCACTTCCCTTCCCGCTTCCTCGAAGGGGATCACCTCGATCGCCGGATCGCCTTGAAGGACGATCTTCGCGTCGCGGCGCTCGCCGCGTTTGTCGAAAACGATCGAGATCCGATCGCCGGGAGAGCAGCTTTGAAGCGCTTCGCTCAGGCTCCGGTCCGTCCCGACCGCGCGTCCGTCGAGCTCGAGCACTCGATCGCCCCGATCCGCGCCCGCCTCGTAGAGGGGGCTCCCGGCGAGCGGTCTCGTGGCGATGCGAAGGTCGCTGCCCTCGAGCTCGAGCCGGGCGCCGAGCCAGACCTCGTTCGTCCTCGGCCTTCGGAGCTCGAGACCGGCGAGTGCCAGCAGGCGCTCGAAGTCAGGAAGCTCTCCGCTCTCGATGAATCGATCGAAGTAGTCCCGGGCGAAAGCCGCTTCCGTAACCTCCGCGAGCATCGTCTCCAGGTCGGAGAGCCGGTAGGGGACCTCGTTTCGCCCGTAAGCGCGCCAGAGACCCCTCATGAAATCGTCGAGCGACCTTTCCGGGTATCGCTCGCGGATCGAGAGATCGAGTCCGAGCGCGAGGACGGCCCCGTAGGGGTAGTACGAGGCGTAGGTGTTCTCGCGGTTCGTGGGGTCGATGGAGACGGCGGCGTCGACGAAAACCGCCTGCTCGCTCATTCCCACCGGCGAAAATGTCCGGCGCCCCGGAGCGTTCACGATGACGTCGAGCGATCCCGTGATGTCCCGCGAATAGCGATCGAGATCGATGATGGAGGCCCGCTTCAGCGTCAGGTCGTCGTAGTAGCTGGTGAAGCCCTCCGCGAACCAGAGCTCGCCCGAGAGGTTCGCCTCCTCGAAATCGAAGGGCTCGAGGGAGCGGGGCCGGATGCGCTCGACGTTCCAGGCGTGGAAGAACTCGTGGGCCAGGGTTCCGATGTTGCCGAGGGGATCCTCGAGGGAGCGGCTCGAGGTGAGCACGGTGGAGTTGCGGTGCTCCATCCCGTCGCCCGCGGAATAGGGGAGATAGTCCGCGATGAAGGTGTAGGTGCCGTAGTCGAACCGGGGGAGCTCGCCGAAGATGGCGAGCTGCTCTCGCACCACGTCCTGGGCCAGGCGGGCGTAGGCTTCCCCCCGGTCTCGTTCTCCCTGGTGATGGAGCGCGAGCCGGATCGTCTGGGGGTCGCCGTTTCCGCCGGCGCTCCATTCGTGAATCTCGAGGGGCCCGACCTCGGTCGGGCTGTCGAGGAAGTAGTAGAGATTCGGGGCCTCGAACCGGTTCGCATTCTCCGTCGGGCGCAACTGGGTCGCGACCTTCCACTCCGGCCGCGGCGGGATGATGGTGAGCTCGATCGGGCGCGACTCGAGTCCTCGCGCCCAGACGAAGGTCGCGGGCATGTTCAGGTGGGCGTGGGTGTTGTCGATGGCGAGATAGGTGCCGTCCAGCCGATCCCCGAAAATCGTGTAGCGCACCACCACGGTTCCGTCGTGCCCGGAAACGCTCCAGCGCGACGGCTCGGGTCGCGAGACCTCGAGGCTCCTCCCGGCGCCGTCCTCGGCGCGAAGACGGTAGACGTTCTTGGCGAACTCGTGGAGGGCATATCTCCCCGGAGAGCTGCGACTCATCGCGAGCTCGAGGACCCCGCCGGGGAGGGAGGAGAACGTCGCCGTGACCTCGGATTCGTGATGGTCGGCGTTGTCGAAGCGGATCCCGTACCGGACGGGCTCCTCGCTTCGGACCGCCCGAGGCGCCAGGACCAGAACCAGCAGGGAAATGCCAACTCGATACATCTTCGCTCCTACTACCCGCAGTATAGGACAGAGGATTGAGCTAAACTCCCGACGGCCGCGCGAGGAGCACGGGGAAGCAACGGGGCCCGGCCGCCTTCGCCAGGCTTCGGCGAGCCTCGCCGGAGCCCGAAGGGAGGAGGCGGGAGGGCCCATTCCTCCCCGCGCGAGGAGCGCGGGGAAAACAGCTGGGCCCGGAGGGCCCATTCCTCCCCGCGCGAGGAGCGCGGGGATTAACTAAAAGGAGGAGGATCAATGGCAACTGTAACGCTGGGGGGCAACCCGATCTCGACTTCGGGCGAGCTTCCCGCAGTGGGAACCATGGCGCCGGATTTCACCCTGACGGGAGGCGATCTGGCCGACGTTTCCCTTACGAACTACGCCGGCAAGAAAGTCATCCTGAACGTATTCCCGAGCATCGACACGCCGGTTTGCGCGACCTCGGTGCGGAAGTTCAACGAGGCGGCGGCGAGCCTGCCCAACACCGTGGTTCTCGGGATTTCCCGTGACCTCCCCTTCGCTCAGAAGCGCTTCTGCGGCGCCGAAGGCATCGAGAACGTGGTCAGCCTCTCCGCGATGAAGGACTCCGAGTTCGGCAAGGCGTACGGGGTCCTCATCACCAGCGGTCCGCTCACCGGCCTGTTCGCGCGGTCGGTGGTGGTGGTGGACGAGAAGGGAAAAGTGGTCTACCGGGAGCTCGTCCCCGAGATCAAGGAAGAGCCCAAGTACGACGCGGCGCTCGCCGCCGTTCGTTGACGCTTGCCGTCAGAGCAGGTCGTGCGCCCGCCGCTCCACGATGAGGCGGTCGCAGGCCTCGCTCCTGCGGCGGAATCCCAGGAGATGGAGGATCGGAAGCGAGGACCATCGCGCCACGCGGCGGTTCACGACGAGCGCATGGGGCTCGCCCGGAAGAAGCGAGACTCCGGGCAGCCAGTGGGCGATCCGTCCAGCGCGCAGATAGCGGAGCATCGCCGATAGCGCGAGCCAGAACCCGCGCACGGGGCGGGCGATGAAAAAACCGTCGTCTCCCTGCGTCTGGTACAGAGGCATCAAGAGGAAACCGTCCGACGGCACCGAAACACTCCCCTCGGCATCTTCGGCGATGACCTGCCCGGAAGCGACGCGCTCGAAGCTCCGAAACCCCGGTCTCATCTGGAAGCGGTCCCTGGGAGCGATGGCGTGACGGTAGGTCACCTCCAGAATGCCGGGAACTCCTTCGGTCGCGCGGCGCAGCCGGGCTCTCTCTCCTTCGACCGCGGCGCGCTCCCGATCGATCATCGAAAGCTCTCCCATCGCCACCCACACCACCGCCTCTAGATTCGCAACCACCGCGGGGTCGTGATGCTGGCCGCCCTCGAAGGCCACGGCGACGTGGCCCAGGAGCGCGACGTAATCCGCGAGCGTCCCCTCCAGGTTCTCTTCGAGGCCGAGGATCGCGGGAACGGGAAAGCGCCGGGCGAAGTGGCGGCTTCTCAGAGTGTCGGCGAAGACCGCGAACGGCTTCCCCTCTCCGGACATAGTGTGAAGATCGAGAAGCACGATCTCGCCGCGCGCCGCGGCGAAACCCCTTCCGATCTCCTCGAAGAGCTCTTTTCGTTCCCGCTCTTCGCTGCGCTCGAGGGACTCGGCGGCTCGCAGGCGATCCAGCGCTTCCCGACTCCAATGGCGGTTCAGATCCTCGTCGATATACCGAGCGCCCGCCTCGAGCGCCTCGACGTTCCCCACGACCGCCAGGAAGTCGCCGCGCTCGAGCAGGTTCTCCTTCGAGAGCCTTTCGACCACGTTCTCGAGCGCTCCGGCCCCCGCGGGCTCGTTGCCGTGGATCGAGCCCACCCCCACCAGCATCGGTCCCGGGGCGCGCCCGCTGAGCCGGCCGATGATGCGATCGCGGGAGGGAGTCGCGCTCCGGCTGGTGGCGGCCACGTCAGCGGGCTCGGCCGGTCGGCTGCAGCTTCTGCCAGAGCCAGGGCACGCGCCGAACCGCGATGTCCAGGAGGTACAGAACGAGAGCCAGCCCCATCAGGAAGGGAGCGAGGGCGGTAGGCACGCTCGCCCGCTCGTCTCCGACCTCGAAGAGCTCCTCTACGGAAGGACCGACCTTCCCGCCGGTCTCGAGGGAGAGCGCTTCGAGCTTCGCCACGTCCGGAGGATAGAAGCGATACTCGTCCGGATACGGGTAGAAGACCGTGCGGGTCCGCGACGCCGGGTCGAGCGCCTCGCCGGGGATCCCCTCGGCATCGAGCTCGAATCGCCAGGGAGACGACGTCGATATCGAGACGGGAATCGAGGCCCGATAACGCCCGGGAGCGGTCTGTCGAAGAGGCACCGTCCTCACGTCGGCGGACGGCCCGATGACCCGCAGTTCGGGGGCGAGACCGCGCGGATAGTGGCCGCTCTGGTCGACCACCGAGAGCTCGACCTCGGCGGCGTTGCCCCGGCGGTCGACCTTGAAGTCGACCTCGGCTCCGTGGCTCCGCCGAGCCGTCTCGCGAACGAGCTGAGACCAGAACTTGCCGTAGCCGTCCCAGTTCAGCCAGTCGACAGCCCATCGGTTCTTCACGTCGGACGTGAACATCACTGCGCGTCCGAGGCCGTAGTGCCACCGGGCGAGGAGCGGGTCTTCGTCCTGCGCCTCGAGGATCACCTCGGCCGCGTCGCGCGGCAGGGTGCTCACGTAGCCCTTCAGGGCCGGAGCGGCACCGAAGTCGATGCCCCGGAACGCCTCGATCTCCCGCTTCACGAGCGGAGAGAACGACTCCTCCACCAGCGTGGCCTCGAGAGCGATCTGGGTCTCCTCGATGAAGATCTGCTGCACTTTCTCGGCGTCTTCGATGAAGTAGCTGCGGCCGTTGCCCCAGCGGGCGATCTCGGCGAGGAGCTCCCGGTCGGCCTCTTCCCCGACCGCCACCGACGAGACCGTGATCTCCTTCTCGGTCATCCGCGTAACCAGCTCCTCGTAGTCGTCGGGATAGGTCTTGCCGTCCGACAGCAGGATCACGTGCTTCACCTTCGAAGGGCTCTCGACCAGCTGCTCGAACGCGCGCTCGAGCGCGGGGTAGATGTTGGTCTGGGCGCTCGCCTGGATGCGGCTGATGCCGTCCTTGATCCAATCCTTGTTGGTCGCGAGCTGGAGGGGAATCGTCACGTAGGGATTCCAGTCGAAAGTGACGACGCCGAAGCGGTGGGTCTCCTCCAGCAGATCGAGTGCCGCCTTGGTCGCTTCCTTGGCGAGAGCGATCTTCTTGCCGTACATGCTGTAGGACTTGTCGAGCACGATGATGAGCGAGAGGTCCTTCCATTTCTCTTCCACCCGGAACTCGACCGGAAGGACGCGCTCGACAACGGTGTCGGTGTAGCCTTCCTCGCCGTAGCTGGTCTCGCCCGCGGCGAATATCAGTCCCCCGTCCTCGTCGCGCACGTAGGTCTCGAGCGCGAGCATCGCCCTCTGGTCGAGGCTCTTGGCGGAGACGTCGCTCAGGATCACGGCGTCGTAGCTCGCGAATCGCGCCGCCGCGGAAGACGCCGCGGTCCCCGGAAGCACCGTCACTTCCATCCCCTCGGATTCGAGGGCGCGCTTCAGATAGGAGGCGCTCGGAGGATGGCCCTCGATGTAGAGAACGCGCAGAGGAGGGGCGACGGTCACGGTCTCCACCTTGGAGTCGTTGCCGCGGAACGGATCCTCCTCGGTCTCGATACGGGCCTGGAGATCCAGGAGTCCCGCCTCGGGAAGGCGGATCTCGAAAGACACCCGGCTGAACCCGGGAGCGAGCTCGACCTCTCTCTGAGCGAGCCGGGAGGATGCGGTCTCGAGCGCGACCAGGGCTTTCTTGGAAGCCCGGCTGAAGACCACCACGGCGACCTCGACCGTCTCGCCTTCGCGGACGTCCGGGGGAACCTCGATGCGCTCGATCCAGCTATCCCCCTCGGCTCGAACCGCGGCGGGAACGGTGAACACCCGCACCGACGCTCGGTCGAGCTCGGGCACGACGGACGCGAGGTCGCCTTCCGTCTCGTGACCGTCGGTGATCAGAACCAGCCGCTTGATCGTCGAGGGAGCGAAGGTCGCGAGCGCCTGCCGCACCCCGCGCTCGATGTTGGTGCCACTCTGGTCGATGGCGCCCGGCGGAGGCGGCGTCGCTCCGGATTCCATCGCCGCTCCGTCGTAAACCGCGAGCGACGGAAGCTCCGAGGCACTCTCCACCATCGTGGAGGTCGCAGCGAAGCCGATGAACCGGGCATGCTCGGGCTCGCCCTGCTCCACCGCGTCGCCGCTCCACTGGATGGCCGCGCTCAGGAACTCCGGCGAGATGCTGCGGGAGACGTCCAGCAGGAATACCGCCGAGATTCCCGTCCCCGGGCGATTGAGGTGCGGCCGCATCAGCGCCAGAAGGAGCAGGAGCACCACCGACGCCCTCAGGATTCCGAGGACGTCCAGGTGACGGCGCGTGAGAGAGGTTCTCGTGTGGCGGCGCACCCACCACAGGTAGAAGAGCGCGGGGAGGAGCGCGAGCGGCCAGTAGCTCTCGAAAGTCAGCGTCACGATCCGGTGATCTTATCTCAAACCGGGCCGGGAGTGAGGTCGGAGACCTCGACCGGGGGGGCGACCGTCAGCACCTCGCGGACCTTCTGGGCGAGGGCCGCCGCGGTGAAAGGCTTCGCCAGGAACGCGGCGCCGTTCTTCAGCAGCTCCTGGGTGCGGTCCTCACCGGCGTAGCCCGAGATGTAGAGAACCGGAGTCCGCGGCCGATGAGTCGCGATCTCGTCTCTCAGGGCGCGCCCCGAGAGACGAGGCATGACGACGTCGGTCAGAAGGAGGTGGATTGGACCGTCATGGCTCCGGGCGAGCGCCACCGCGTCGGAGGCGCCGTTCGCGCGGAGGACCCGGTAGCCGTACCACTCCAGCATCTCGCTCACCACGCATCGCACACCTTCCTCGTCCTCGACCAGGAGAATGGTCTCGGATCCTCCAGGCAGCTCGCGCGCGGGAGCGGGAGCGGGCGCTTCCGCCTCCCCCGCCACCCGGGGGAGATAGACCTCGAACCGCGCGCCCCGTCCGGGCTCGCTCGTGGCCCAGATGAACCCCTCGCTCTGCTTCACGATACCGTACACGGTGGCGAGACCGAGGCCCGTCCCCTTCTCCGCCTCCTTGGTGGTGAAGAAGGGCTCGAAAATGTGCGCGAGCGCCCGGCGGTCCATCCCGATGCCGGTGTCGCTCACCGCGAGCCGCACGTAGGAACCGGCGGGCATCGGCCCCCGGCCTGGATGGTTGTGCTCGTCGCCGTCGAGAACCTCGGCGTCCGCCGTCTCGATGAGGAGCTTCCCGCCGACGGGCATGGCGTCGCGCGCGTTGACCGCGAGGTTGAGGAGAACCTGCTCCAGCTGGCTGACGTCGGCGCGCACCCTTCCTTCGGCCGCGAGCCGGGTCTCGAGCTCGATGTCCTCCCCGATGATCCGGCCGAGCATCCGCTCCACGTTCCGCACCATTTCCTCGAGGTTCACCACCCGCGGCTGGAGGATCTGGCGCCGGCTGAAAGCCAGGAGCTGGCGGGTGAGCGCCGCGGCGCGGTCGGCGGCGGCGCCGATCTCCTCCACGTAGCCGCGTCTCGGATCGTCGAGCGGCATTCTCACCCGGAGCAGGTCGGCGTACCCGGAGACGGCGGTCAGCAGGTTGTTGAAGTCGTGCGCAATCCCTCCCGCGAGCCGGCCCACCGCTTCCATTTTCTGGGATTGCCGGAACTGCTCCTCGAGGAGCCGGCGCTCGGTGACGTCCTCGGCGATCATCTCGAACCCCAGGGGGAGTCCGTCCTCTCCGGCGAGGGGACGCCCGCTGAGGCGGACAGTGATCGCGGCTCCATCGTTTCTGGTCCAGACGACCTCGAGGCCCTGGATCGGCTTGCCGTTTCTCGACTCCGCGACCAGCCGACTCCACTCAACCGGGTCCTGATAGAGGTCGCGAACCGTCCTCCCCTGGAGCTCCTCCGGGGCGTAGCCCAGCATCGTCGCCAGCGTCCGATTGACGGCGACGAAGCGCCCGTCGAGCGTCGAACGGTAGATCCCGTAGGGCGCCCCTTCGAATAGAGACCGATAGCGCTCCTCGCTCTCCCGCAGCGCCTCCTCGGCGCGGCGCCGCTCGGTGACGTCGTCCATGAGCGCGAGCACGTGGATGCGGTCTTCGGGCGTCCTCAAAACCGAGGTCGAGATCCGGACGACGCGCTTTTCTCCGTCCTTCCGGGTGATGACCCACTCCTCGCCGTGAAGGTCGTCTCCGTGCCTCATCCGGTCCATCCGCGCGCGCGCCCGGTCGCGCTTCTCGGAGTCGGGGTATACCGTCTGGTACCACCCGAGCCGGTTGATCTCCTCCATCCCGTAGCCGGTGATCTCGGTCATGCGGTCGTTCCAGACGGTGAAGGCGGTGAACGGATACTCCGGTATCTCGTGGCAGACCGCGAGCCCTTCGGCGGCTCCTTTCACGATGGAGTTGCGGAACGACACCTCGCTCTCGAGGGCCTCTCGCGCGGCTTTCTCGGCGGTCACGTTCCGGGTGACCGAGAACATGAGCTCGACGTCGGGAAGGGAGCGGGAGTTCCAGGAGAGCCAGCGGTACGACCCGTCCCGGTGCCGATACCGGTTCTCGAAGCCGGTCAGCGGCTCTCCCCGCCTCAGCCGGGAGCCGGCTTCGATCGTGGCCGCGAGGTCGTCGGGATGCACCAGCTCCCGCCAGGGACGGGAGAGAAGCTCCTCGGTGGTCCAGCCGAGGGTCCGGGTCCAGGCGGGATTCACCTGCTTGAACTGCCCGTCGAAACCCGCGACCGAGAGCAGATCGACGGAGATCTCGAACAGCCGGTCCCGTTCCTGCTCCGCCCGGAGCCGCTCTTCCTCCATTCGCTTCAGGGCGGTCACGTCCTGAACGAACCCAACCATCCGCACCGCGCCCGTGTCCGGATCCCGATGGACCTCGCCCTCGGTCCGATGGTGATGGACCTCGCCAGAGACCCGCACGCGATACTCGATCGGCTCGAGCTTCCCCGACTCCCGCGCGCCCGTGATGTGCTCGCGGAGGCGGGGGAGGTCCTCGGGGTGAAGGGCGCGGAGAGCGATCTCCGTCGGCAAGGACGGCTCGTCGGGCGAGAGCCCGTAGTGGCGATACATCCCCGGAGACCACGTGGTCCGGCCCGAGTCCGGCTCCCAGGACCAGCTTCCGATGCGCGCGAGCTGTTCGGTGCGGAGGAGTATGTCGCGGGTCACGCGAAGCTCCTGCTCCGTCGCTTTCGAGACAGTGACGTCGACGACGAGCCCGTCGAAGACCACCTCGGAGCCGACGGTCGTCGCTCGCGCCATGTCCCGAACCCAGACGACGGCGCCGTCCGCGCGGAGGAGCCGGTACGTCATGTCCCCGGTCGCGGCGCCCGCCGCCAGTCGAGCCGCCTCTTTCTGGAACTCGCCTCGGTCGTCGGGGTGGATCAGATCCTCCCAGTCGAGCGCCCCCGAAACGAGATCGACCGGTTCGCGGCCGACGATCTCGAAGACACTGCCGGCGAGGAACACGGGGCGCCGGTCGGCGGCGCGCACCCGGTAGGCGATGGCGCGGAGATTCTCGAGGATCGAGCGATACCGCTCGCGGCTCTCCCGCAGCTCCCGCTCCGCCTCCCGCCTCTCCGTGAGATCCCGCGCGGTCACGGCGCGGATCGTCTTCCGCCCCACGGCGACGTTGCGGGCGTGAAGCTCGACGGGGAACGTGGTGCCGTCCTTCCTCAGGCCGAGTGTTTCGTAGGCTCCTTCCCAGCCCGACGCGATTCGCTGGAGGTGAGCGGCTCGGCATTCGGGCGGCGCGAGCTCGAGGACGTCGGTGTTCAGGAGCTCCGCAGGCTCGAATCCGAACATCTCGGCGCCGTTCTGGTTGAGGTAGAGGATCCGTCCTTCTTCATGGACGAATACCCCTTCGGCGGTCGCGGCGGAGAGGTGCTCGAGCCGCTCTTCGAGCTCGCGCACCTCCTCCAGGAGCTCGGCTTTTCTCCTCCCTTGGACGCTCATGGACAGATGAGTGATCCGAGCATATCAGACGGCCTCGACGGCGGGGAGCCGGAGGTTCAGGAGACCGAGGAGGCTTCCCGGCGGAGCTTCGGCTCGTGGACCACGATGCGTCGCCCGAGCATGGAGACGGCCCCGCGGCGCCGGAAGTCGGAGAGGGTGAGGCTCACGATCTCGCGGCTCGCGCCGATGAGATTTCCCAGGTCCTGCTGACTCAATGGAATGTCGACCACCGTCCCGTCTTCCACCGCTTCGCCGAACCGATCGGCGAGCTCGAGGAGCAGGCACGCCAGACGGACGGGGACCCTCTGGAAAACCTGGTTCTCCAACCTTCGCTCGAGCCGCTTGCGGCGCGCGGCCATGAGGCGCGCGACGCCCAGGGCCAACGCCGAGCGTCCCCGGAGAACGCCGTCCAGAGCGAACTTCGGGAAGGTCTCGATCTCCACGTCCTCGAGCGCCTCGGCGTAGGTCGGCTCCGTGCCCTCCTGGGCCACGAGCGCCATCTCTCCGAAAACTTCGCCCGTGTCGAGGAGGTCGAGAATCATGACCCTGCCGTCTTCGGAGAAGCGCAATGTCTTCATCCGCCCTCCGAGCAGCAGGTGGAGGCCCGAGCGGGCGCCCTCCTCGTGAAGCGAGACCATGCTCCCCTTGGACAGTCGAAAGCACCTCCCGTCGATGCCGAGGGAGTCGAGAGCCGCCCGAATCTCCTGCGAACACGACGGCACCTCGCGAAACCTCGGGAGCAAAGCACTCGCCGACATTCTGGCCTCCTCGCTCTTTCGGGCCCTTCCGGCCGTCCCTTGGAGCTTGGACTGCAATGGCGATGCCACTCGGGAGTCCCGCCAAACCAGGCAGATATCGCGAGATACTGCCGGAAACCGCGGCCCGCGGCTTACCGGGATTTGGAGAGGCGACCGAAGATCGTAAATCCAGTCCAGGCGAGCAGGACGACGGTGAGCCAGGGATCGAGGAGATAGTCCCAGAGGTTCCGGGACTCGAGAAGATCGAAACGGAAAGCGGCGAGGGCGAGCAATATCGAGAGAAGGAGGAGCAGTCGACCCCGGAACCAGGCGCAGAGGGCGACGGGGGCGAGGCCGAGGAGAAGAACGCGCACCCGCACCGAGTAGCCGAGCGCGTAGGGATCGAACGACGTGAGCCCGAGAGCCATGGGATACAGGAACGCCGCTCCCGCCAGAACGAAGGCGGCGACGGCTCCGAGCTCCCGGCGGTCGTGGAGCTTCGGGCCAGAGGCGAAAGAGAGCACGAAGGAGCCCAGAAGCAGCAAGCTGGTGACGCTGAGGTCGCCTGCGAGTCCACGCGCGTAGCCGGCCACCGGAACGCCCTCGACGGGAAGAAACAGGAGAGCCAGGACCGCCGCGGGAAGAAGAACCCGCATCGACCACGTCGCCATCAAGGAAGTCCCCGCGCCGCAGGGTGGTACCGAGCGTGCACGATCCGTCTGCGGTTCCAGCTGTAAAGAAGGTGGATGGCCCCGTCGCTCGATTCGAGAAGCCACGGATACGCGAGCTCCTGAGACGGGGCGTTTCCCCCGGGAGGCTCGACCGTGAGAACGATCGAGAAGCTCCGTCCGCCGTCGCGGGAGACGGCCAGCTTCAGGTTGCCGCGGTCGACCTCGCTGTCGTTGAAGGCGATGAGAACCTCCCCGTTTCTGGTGCGGAGGGCGGCGACCGAGGCGTCCGGATTCCGGAGCTCCGTCGGCGCGAGATCGCTCCAGGTGCGCCCGCCGTCCTCCGTCCGGACGGAGAGAACGCGCCTTGGACTGAAGCCGCTCGATCGGAGGAAGGCGACGGCCTCGAGGGGGCCGAGCGGCACGACGGCGGGCTGGAGCGACGAGCGCCCCGTCGAGAGCCGCGTCTTGTCGAGGACCTCGCCTCCGGGCGAGAGCCTGAGGAGCTCTCCGAACTTCCCGACGAGCTCGTGATACACCGGAAGGCCCAGAGCGCCGTCCTCGAACGGGACTACCGGACCGCGGACCAGCGTCCCCAGGTTCAGGAACGGGGAGGAGACGATCCTCCGTGCGGGCCCGAAGGACGCGCCCTCGTCCTCGGACAGCCGGTAGTTGACGGAGCTCCCCGACCAGCCCCCCAGCGAGACGCTCACGTAGAAGAGCCAGAGGCGTCCCCGCGCATCCCGGGCGACGACGGGATTTCCGAGCTTTTTGATGTAGCGGCCGAGGTCGCGGGCGGTCTCCTCCCTCGTCGTCGCGATCTCCTGCGGGCCCCAGCTCGATGACGAGGGATCGAAGACCGCGGAGTAGATTGCGACATCCGGAGCTCCCTCGCGGCTTCCTCCGTACCAGAAGGCGCGTATCCTCCCCCCCGTGATCTCGATCGCCGTCGCGCTATGGACGGAAGGAGGCGATTCCGAGGAGACGACGCGGGTCTCGCCGTGGAGCTCTCCGCCAGGGCTCGAAGCCGAGGCCGGGGCGACCTCGAACGCCGGGACGAAAGAACCCGGGGCTTCGTTCACGTAAGCCGCCAGGAAGGCCGAGGCCACCGCGGCGAGAGAAACGACCGCCCACGCCCTGCCCTCGAGCGATCTCATCGAGGCGCCAGTATACATGTCCGCCCCGACGGCCTCCTCCGCGGGCGGTGCACGAATCGGATTCCTGGGTTAAGATCGATCCAAACTCAAAACCCGGACATTCCACCCACCGGTTCCAACGGGCCGACTTCGGCGCCGACCGGCAAGGCGGTGAGCTCTTCCATCCATGGCCCTGAACGGACGCCTCGAGGACATGAACCTTCTGGAGATCCTCCAGATCGTCGCCTTTTCGAAGAAGACCGGAACCCTGGAGGTCCGGGCGCAGCAGGCGCACGGGTCGATCCTCTTCCGGAGCGGGCGCCTGCTCTGCGCCCTCTCTTCGTCGACCGCCGCGGCCGTGGGCTCCCTCGCGGGAAAGCCGCTCGACCCCGAGCGCCAGGCCTCGATCGAGTCGCAGATCCGAATTTCGCTCCGGGAGCTCGTCGCGCTGCGCGAGGGCCGATTCGAGTTTCG
>DAISKN010000100.1:0-13712 GCA_036820975.1 Acidobacteriota bacterium
GCTACGCCCTCGATGCGGGCAACGGAAGGAAGCTCTGGCACTACCGGCGGCCCCGCACTCCGGGTCTCGTGGGCGACGCCTCCGCCGGGATCAACCGCGGAGTCGCGGTCTCGGGCGATCGCTTGTTCATGGTCACCGACCATGCGTATCTCATCGCGTTGAACCGCTTCACCGGCCGGCTCCTCTGGGAGACGGCGATGGCCGACTGGCGCGAGAACTACGGCGCGACCTCGGCGCCCCTCGCCGTCCTCGATCTCGTCATCTCCGGCACGTCCGGCGGCGACGAGGGGGTTCGCGGCTTCTTCGCCGCTTTCGACGCCTCTACCGGCGAGGAAGTCTGGCGCTTCTGGACGGTGCCGAAGCGCGGCGAGCCCGGCTCCGAGACCTGGCAGGGGAAGGACATCGAGCACGGATGCGCCTCCGCCTGGCTCACGGGGACCTACGACGCCGAAAGCGAGACGCTCTACTGGCCGACGGGAAATCCCTGCCCCGACTTCGACGGCGATCACCGGCTCGGCGACAACCTTTATTCCGACTCCATCCTCGCCCTCGACGTGAAGACCGGCCAGCTGAAGTGGCACTACCAGTTCACCCCCCACGACGTCTGGGACTGGGACGCCCAGCAGCCCCCGGTGCTCGTCGATCTCGACTGGGAGGGCGCGCGCAGGAAGCTCCTTCTCCACGCGAACCGCAATGGTTTCTTCTACGTGCTCGACCGGACGACGGGCGAGCTCCTCAGGGCGACGCCCTTCGTTAAGAATCTGACCTGGGCCCGCGAGATCGGATCCGACGGGAGGCCCGTCAGGAATCCCGGACAGGAACCTTCCTTCGAGGGGACGCTCGTCTGCCCGCCGATCGAGGGCGCGACCAACTGGTTCTCGACCTCGTTTCACCCCGGGACCGGCCTCTACTACGTGCAGACTCTCGAGAAGTGCAACGTCTTCACGAAGAAGCCGTCGGAGTGGAAGGCAGGAAGCTCCTACTACAGCGGCTCGACGAGAACGCCTCCCGAGGACGCGCCGCAGAAGATCCTGAGAGCCATCGACGTCCGGAAAGGTGCGATCGCCTGGGAGCTTCCGCAGATCGGACCCGCCGACTCCTGGGGAGGCACGCTCGCGACGGCGGGAGGCCTCGTCTTCTTCGGCGAGGACGGCGGCGCCTTCACGGCTGCCGCCGCCTCGGGCGGAGAGATTCTGTGGCGGTTCCAGACGAACCAGCTCTGGAAGGCCTCGCCGATGACGTACGCCTTCGACGGAATGCAGATCGTGGCGGTCGCCTCGGGCCCGAACATCCTGGCTTTCGCGCTGGCCGAGTAGGACCCCGTCGGACTATCCTCTGGCGCGATGCTCGCCGCCATAGTGCTCTCCCTGGCGCAGTCCGTCACGCCGGCCGAAGTCTCTTACGCGCTCACCTACCGTGACTCCCGTGCGGGCTTGGTCTCGGTGCGAATCGATCTTCCGCCCGCGTCGCGGGGATCCCGGATTCTCGTCATCCCCCGGGCGATCCCGATGGGATACGGCGAACAGCCGTTCGACCGTTTCGTCTCTTCCGTCAGCGCATCCTCGTCCGACGGTTCCAGGCTCGCGGTCGAGAGCGCGGAAGGCCCTCGGTGGCTGCTGGGAGCTCCGGACTCGATCGTGGCGCGGATCGAATACGAGGTCGATATCGCCCGGATGGAGCAGGAGGTCCTGGCCGCCTCGGATACCTCGAAGGCCCGGCCCGGATACCTGAGCCTCCTCGGCTACTCCGTTCTCGGATACGTCGAAGGGCTGGAGGAAAGCCCGGTCCGCCTCGATCTCGAGGTGCCGGAGACCTGGCCGCTTCTCACCACTCTCGCTCCGCGGCTGCCGCTGCCCCTGGGACGTGACTCGGCGTCGGCGGAGAATTTCTACGCGCTCGCCGATTCCCAGATCGTGGCCGGTCCGGAGCTCGAGGTCCGGGCGCTCGCCACCCGGCCTCCCGCGTACTTCGCGCTCTACGCCGAGGGAGAGACGGATATCTCGCTCCTGAGCGAGCTCGCTGAGCAGGCGATGCTCCGCACCATCGAGTACTTCGGCGAGGCGTCGTTTCGCCACTACACGGTTCTCCAGGAGCTCCTCGAGCCCCTCTCGGAGCGGCACCGGTACGGGTTCAGCATGGAGCACCTCGACAGCGCCACGTTCTACCTCGCCCGGGACGGCGGGCTCACCGGGGCCTCTTCCGCTTCCGATCGGGCGCGCGTGCTCTACAACTTCGCCCATCACTTCGCCCACGCCTGGATACCGAAGCGGTCGTACGGTAAGGGTTATTATCCATTCACCTGGGAGCTCGCCCCGGTTCTCGATACCATCTGGTTCAGCGAGGGGTTCGCGCAGTACGCCGCCATCGAGGCCATCGCCGACGGTCTTCCGGAAGACGAAGCCCGGGCCTATCGGCAGAACCTTCTCGAGCGCCGCTTTCGCCAGAACGTCGCGACCGCTCCCGCGTTCATCCGCCGTATGTCGCTCGTCGAGCTCTCGCGCGTCGCCTCGACCCGGTACTCGGAGGATTTTCGCACCGGACGCACGGTCTTCTCCCGCGGCGGGCTCATGGCGGCGGAGATCGACGACCGCATCCGGCAGGAAACCCGGGGCACTCACCGGCTGCGGGACGCCCTGCGGCATCTCGTCTCCTGGTCTCGAAAGAACGGGAGGGCGTTCGAGATCGAGGAGCTCCCGACGATCTTCGCCGAGGTCACCGGAGTCGACACCCGCCCGATCTTCGACTGGTGGCTGAAGCCCCTGGAGGTTCGTGAATGATGATTCGCTTTCTGACCGTCGCCGCGCTCGCGCTCTCTCTCGGACGCGCCGAGGCCCAGAGCGGGAAGCCCCGCGCCCGGGATCTGGGCGTTCCTTTCGAAGGGGTGCCGGGTCCTCTCAACGCCATCACCGACGTCCCGGGCGTCGAGGTCGGCCACACGACTCTGATCTCGGGCGACTCCGTCCGGACCGGAGTCACGGTCGTGCTCCCCGAGGGGAAGCGGGCGAAGAATCAGGTATTCGCCGGCTGGTTCACGTTGAACGCCGACGGTGAGATGACGGGAACCACCTGGATCGAGGAGTCGGGAATCCTCGAGGGGCCGGTCGCGATTACCAACACCCACAGCGTCGGGACCGTCCATCAGGCGGTCATCGAGTGGTCGGTGAAGAACGTCGAAGGACTGAGCTGGAGCCTCCCGGTCATCGCCGAGACCTGGGACGGCGGCCTCAACGACATCAACGGCTTTCACGTGAAGCCCGAGCACGTCTTCGCCGCCATCGAGAGCGCCGCCTCCGGCCCGGTGCCCGAGGGAAACGTCGGGGGCGGCACGGGAATGCAGGTCTACCAGTTCAAAGGTGGGATCGGCACATCGTCCCGGGTTCTCGAGATCCAGGATCGCCGTTTCACGGTCGGAGTGCTGGTGCAGGCGAATTACGGCCTCAGGCCGCAGCTTCGTGTCGCGGGCGCTCCCGTGGGGCTGGAGATTCCGGACCTCATGCCCGAGGGGCGCGACTCCGGAGACGACGACGGCGCGGACAGAGACGGATCGATCATCATCGTGGTGGCAACCGACGCTCCGGTGCTTCCTCACCAGCTGAAGCGAATCGCGAAACGGGCGAGCCTGGGTCTGGGCCGCAATGGAAGCATCGCCTCGAACGGCTCTGGAGACATCTTCATCGCGTTCTCCACGTTCCACAAGAGCATCGGAACCGAGGAGGGCGGTCTCTACGATCTGAAGATGCTGGGGAACTCGGACCTGAACCCCATCTTCCGCGCCACTGTCGAAGCGTCGGAAGAAGCCGTCATCAATGCGATGGTCGCGGCGGAGACGATGACGGGGAAGAACGGATTGAAGGTCTATGCACTCCCGCACGATCGGCTTCGCGAGGCCCTGCGGAAATACAACCGGCTCGCCCCATGAAGAAACTCATACTGGTCGCCGCCCTGGCCGCCGGATGTGCGGCCGAGGCGCCGAGACCCGGATTGGTCTCGGGCGAGCATGCGCCGGACTCCGGGACCCTTCTCGTCCGATGCGGCCGCCTCATCGACGGTCTCTCGGACCAGGCGAGGGTCGGAGTCGAGATTCATGTCGTGAACGGCAGGATCGAGGCCGTCGGTGAGAAGCTCGAAGTTCCGGCGGCGACGCCGGTTCTCGACCTGTCGCGCTTCACCGTCCTTCCGGGTCTCATCGACATGCACACCCACCTCGCCGATCGGCCGGGGAGCACCGCCGACCTGAGCGTGTACTACGAGATCACCCCCGAACAGCAGCTTGGGGAAGCGCGCGAGAATTCCGCGGTCACTCTCGCCGCCGGATTCACCACGGTGCGGGACGTCGGAACCTACGTCGCCTTCATCGACAAAGCCCTCCGCGACGAGATCGACTCCGGCCGCGTAGCCGGCCCTCGCATGCAGGTCTCCGGCTACTACCTCACCATCCCTGGAGGAGGGGGCGATCTTCTCATTCCCGGCTTCGAGGAGAAGGACATCCCCGAGCGCGTTCGGCGGGGAATCGCGCGGGGTCCGGAGGAATTTCGGGCGAAGGCCCAGGCGGCGATCGACGGCGGCGCCGACGTCCTGAAGGTCATCGCCTCGGGGGCGGTCCTCGCCTACGGAGGCGTTCCCGGAGAGCCGGAGATGACGGAAGAGGAGATCCGCGCCGTCGCCGAGGTCGCGCACGCTTCGGGGAGGAAACTCGCGGCGCACGCCCACGGGGCGCGCTCCATCCAGGAAGCGATCCGCGCCGGGGCCGACACCATCGAGCATGCGTCGCTCATCGACGATGACGCCATCGCCCTCGCCGCGGAGCGGAAAGTGGCGCTCTCCATGGACGTCTACAACGGGGACTACATCGCGACCGAAGGCAAGCGCCAGGGCTGGCCGGAGGAGTTCCTGCGGAAGAACGAGGAGACCACCGAAGCGCAGCGGAAGGGCTTCACCAAGGCCTACCGCGCGGGGGTGCCCATCGTCTTCGGAACCGACTCCGCCGTCTATCCCCATGGCGACAACGCGAAGCAGCTCCGCATCATGGTGGAGCGGGGGATGGAGCCGATGGACGCCATCCGCGCCGCGACCTCGGTCGCCGCCCGCTACATGGGCTGGGAGGACCAGGTGGGCGCTCTCGAGAAGGGACGCTCCGGAGACCTCATCGCTGTCGAAGGCGACCCCCTGGCGGACATCACCGTTCTCGAAAGGGTCGGGGTCGTCGTCAAAGGCGGCCTGGTCTTCCACGCGCCCTCGGACCTCATTCGATAGGAGCCGTTTCATGATTCGTGTCGTTCTGGCCGCGCTCATCGTCGTTTCCGGAAACGTTCCCCTCCAGGCGCTTCCCAAGGACCTCGACCGCTACGTCGAAGACGTTCGCAAGGAGTGGGGCGTCGTCGGGCTCGCCGTCGCCGTGGTGAAGGACGGACAGGTGGTCTACGCCCGGGGCTTCGGCGAACGAAAGCTCGGAGGGGGCGAGAGCGTGGACGAGGACACGCTCTTCGCCATCGGCTCGAACACCAAGGCCATGACCGCCGCCGCGATCGGGATCCTGGTCGACGAGAAGAAGATGGATTGGGACGATCCGGTGACCTCGCACCTTCCCTGGTTCGCCCTCAGCGACCCTTACGTGACCCGGGAGATCACGGTGCGCGATCTGCTGTCGCACCGGAGCGGCCTCGGCCGCCGGGGCGACTTCAACTGGTACGCGAGCGATTTCGATCGTGAAGAGATCGTTCGCCGCGTCCGGTTCCTCGAGCCCGACTCCAGCTTCCGCTCCGAAGCGGGATACCAGAACACGATGTTCCTCGCGGCGGGCGAGGTCCTGGAGGAAGTGGGCGGGGAGAGCTGGGACGACTTCGTCTCCGGCCGCATCCTGAGGCCGCTCGGCATGACGAGAAGCCGAACGAGCGTCCGCGACCTCGAGGGCCTTTCGAACGTCGCCCAGCCCCACGAGAGGATCCGCGGCAAAGTGGTCCCCGTGCCCCATCGCAACATCGACAACGTCGCTCCCGCGGGCTCGATTCTGTCGAGCGCTTCGGACATGACGCGCTGGATGCTCCTGATGCTCGGAGAAGGCGAGCTCGACGGAAAACGGATCTTGAGCAAGGAATCGGCCGCCGAGGTCTTCGAGCCGAACATCATTTATCCCACGTCCGCGGAGTCGAAGGAGCTCTTTCCCTCGACTCACTTCTCGACCTACGGGCTCGGGTGGGGGCTGCGGGACTATCGCGGCCGATTCATCGCCACGCACAGCGGCGGCATCGACGGGATGCTTTCGCAGATTCTCCTGGCGCCGGAGGAGGAGCTCGGCATCGTGGTCCTCACGAACACCTCCCCCGCAGGCT
This sequence comes from Acidobacteriota bacterium, assembly GCA_036820975.1. Lineage (GTDB taxonomy): Bacteria > Acidobacteriota > Vicinamibacteria > Marinacidobacterales > SMYC01 > DAISKN01. The sequence goes on from DAISKN010000100.1 coordinate 6,330, forward strand.
CTCTCGCCCATTCGGTGGTGACCTACCACGTCCTGGACGCGTACCTCGGGGCCGAAGGTGCCTCGGATTGGCGAGCGCATTTCCGCGAGCTCGGCAGAAAGCAGGAGGAGCGGCAGGAGGAACAGGAGAGGAAACGCCTGGAATCCCGGGTAGCGGGCACTTCAGCCTCCCTCCCGCTCGATGCCTACGTCGGGACTTACGAGAACGAGATGTACGGAAAGCTCTTGCTCTCGCTCGAGGAGGGGCGCCTCGTCCTTCGCCGGCACACCGCCTGGGTGGGGGATCTGGAACACTGGCACTACGACACGTTCCTCGTCCGCTGGCGGGATCCAGTGATGCCGGAGAATCTGGTGACGTTCCGGCTCTCGCCCGAGGGGAAAGCCGCTTCCCTCGAGGCCGAGCTCGAGGATGGGGAAATCTTCGAGCGCGTGCCCGAGGCGCCGGACTCGAGGCAGTAGTTGCGCTCACCCTTTCGAGCTTTCCTTATTCAGGGTTGACGGCTTGGACCTCCTAGTATACAGTACACATGTGTTTAGCCGGGAGGGGGCCAGTGCGAATAAGTCACGATAAATGTGTAGCTTGCGGTAACTGTATCCCGATATGCCCGATGGGCGCCATCGCCATCAATCCCGTCTCGAAGCGTTCCGAGATCGATCGGGACGAATGCGTGGAGTGCTATCAGTGCTACCGCGGGATGAGCCAGGAGCACCTCAATCCGACTCTCGTTCGTGCGATGCGCACGGCCCTTTCTTGGTTTCGGATGCGCTTCGAGCCTGAGCCCGACGTCTGCCCCACGGCCGCTTTCGAGCCCGAGGATCTGATCTGGCCGCGCAACGTCCGGCGCGCTTTCTCGGATGTGACGGCGACCCACGAGAGCACCGGAATTCATGGACGCGGCACCGAAGAGGTGAAGACCAACGACGTGACGGGACGGGTCAAGCCGGGACAGGCGGGATTCGTCGTCGAGTTCGGCCGGCCCTCGGTAGGCGTTCGCTTCCGCGACATCGAGCGCATGACCCGGGCGCTCGCCGCCGCCCGGGCGGCGTTCGAGCACAACAATCCCGTGACCCATCTCATGGTGGATCGCGACACCGGAGCGCTGAATCCGGAGATCCTCGACGAGAAAGTGCTCTCGGCGATCGTGGAGTTCGTCGTGCCCGTCGAGAGAGTGGAAGAGATGCTCGACGTCATCGAGGACGTGGCGCCCCGGCTGAAGACCGTCGTCGCCGTCGGGGTAGGCGCGGTCTGCGACGAGGAAGGCCGAAGCCCGGTGGAGCCGATTCTCGCCCGACGGGGCTATCCGATCATTCGCGGCAAGACGAATCTCGGCCTGGGCCGGGCCACCAATCGGGTTCCCACGCCGCAACGGGAAGAAGTGGGAGTCGCTTCATGACCAACACCCTCCATCGATTCGGTCCCAAAGAAGACTTCCAGGACGACTACATCCTGTTCGCGATGTGTACCCGCGGGAAGAACGACGAGGGAGCCCCGGAGAAGCTTCGCCGGTTCCTCGAGATCTGCGCCGCTCATCACCCCGTGAACATGGGGGACGGGCGCGAGGGCGGCATCCACCGCCCCTCACGGGATCTGAACCCGACGGTCCACTGGCGGCGAGCCGACGACGGCTCGTACCGGAAGGTGATCGAGGGAGTCACCGAGCCGACGACGGTCGCCGCGGTGTTCGATAACCTCCAGTCCCTGGAGGCCTGCTTGAAGGAAGTAAAGGCTGCGGACCTGGGCTTGTCGATCAACATCGCCGCGGTGACCGACGACGCCAACGAATGTAGTCTCAAGGCGGGAATACGGCGGCACGCGGTGGAGTACTCCCTCGGCTTTCTGGGAGACACGAGCCTTCTCCCCGAGGCAAACACGATGTCCCTCTCGACGATGTGCGGTCACGGGATGGTCTCCCATGCTTTCGCGCAGAAGATGATCGACTGGGTCAAGACCGGCCGGCGGAGCCCCAAGGAGTGCGCCCGCTACATGTCGCGGTTCTGCGTCTGTGGTATCTTCAACTCGCTTCGAGCGGAAAGGCTGCTCGCCCGCGCCTCGGGAGTACGGGGGTAGGAAACCGATTGCCGACCAGCAAACTCAGATCCCGCGGGGTGGAGCGACTGACGCTGGCGGAGCAAGTCTACTCTTCACTGAAGCGGGCGATTCTCGAGGGGGATCTGCTTCCCGGCGAGAGACTCAAGGAGCTCGAGATCGCCCAGTCGCTCGGGGCCAGCCGGACCCCGGTGCGCGAAGCCCTCTCCAAGCTGGAGCTCGAAGGGCTCTTGAAGCCTCTGCCCTCGGGAGGTCTGACGGTGGTGAAACTGTCGGCGGACGACGTGCGGGAGATCTTCGGCCTCATCCGGGTTCTCGAGAGCCACGCCGCGAGGCTCGCTTCGGGCCGCATCACTCCCGAGGAGATCGCGCGGCTCGAGGGTCTCTGTGACGAGGCGGAGCGAAGCGACGAGTCCCACTCGGAGGGGCTCATCGAGCTCAACCGTCGATTCCACGAGACGATGATCTCTTGCTCCGGGAGCAAGAGACTGCAGGACCTACTGAGCAAGCTGCGATCGGCGATGCAGCCCTATCGGATCGTCTCTCTCGGCTCGCCGGAGTTCCGGAGGGTGACGGTGCAGGATCACCGGGATATGATCGAGGCGCTCCGCGCCAGGGACGAGAACCGTCTCTGCCGGCTGGTCGAGGATCACTTGAGCCTGGCGGAGCGGACCACTCTGACGAACGTTCACCTGCAGGCCGAGCGCCTCGCTGCCCGCAGTTTCTGAGCGCAGGGTCCGTAGGCTCCTCCGATTCCAGCAGGGAAACGACGTTGTCGCGCGCACGGTTTCTACTCCTCCTCTCCCTGTTCTTCGCCTCCGGCGCCTTTGCCCTGGTGTACGAGATCGTCTGGCTTCGGCGCCTCGCGCTGTTGTTCGGGTCGACGGCCTTCGCCGCGAGCGCGACTCTGGGCGCGTTTCTTGCGGGCCTCGGTCTCGGGGGGTACCTGGGCGGGCGATGGGCGTCCGGCGCCCGGCGGCCGCTCCTTCTCTACGCAACGCTCGAGATCGGAGTGGCCCTCGGGGCGCTTCTCGTAGAGCCCCTCCTCGGCGCGAGCGCTCCCTTGTTCGGGGCGCTCTATGCCGCGGGTGCCCCCAGGCTCCTGGTGGACGCGGGCCGGGTGGTTTTGTCTCTCCTCGTACTCCTGGCCCCGACCACTTTGATGGGGGCGACGCTCCCGGCCCTGGCCCAGGCCGCGGTTCGCTCGGAGCGCTCGGTCGCCTCCCCCCTGGGTCTTCTCTACGGGGCGAACACCCTCGGCGCCGCGCTCGGGTCGTTCGCCGCGGCCTTCCTGCTGCTGGAGCGGCTGGGCACCAGGGGCTCGTTCGAGGCGGCGCTCCTGCTCAACGCCGCGGTCGCGCTCGCGGCGCTGCTCTTCTCTTTGACAGCCGGTGACGAAACGCCGCGGCCGCTCGAGGCGGAACGACCGCGCTCCGGGCCGCCGCCCGCGCTTCCGCTCGCCGCGTTCGCGATCTCCGGCGCCGCCGCCCTCGTCTCCGAGGTCGTCTGGACGAGGAAGCTCGTCTTCTTCATCGGGAGTACCAGCTACGCCTTCGCGCTGATGCTGGCGCTCATGCTTCTTGGGATTTCCATGGGCAGCTTTCTCGCGAGCCGCATCGGAGATCGGGTCGCGCATCCGTTGCGCGCGCTCGCGCTCACATTCGCCGGCACGTCGGCCGCGCTCGTCGCCGGCGCCATCGTGCTTCCCTCGATGGCCGAGGGCCTCGAGCCCTGGCTCATGGACGACCCCTCGTGGCTTCGAATGCTCTCCTACATGGTCGCGCTCGCCGCGACGACCGTGCTCCCTCCCGCGATCGGTTTCGGTGCCGTCTTTCCCCTCGTCGCCCGTGCCATTGTGGTGAGGGGCGTCGGAGCGGGTGCCGCGGCTGGAACCGCCTATGCCGCCAACGTCGTCGGGGCGGTCGTCGGCGCCTACGCCGGCGGATTCGTGCTCGTGCCACTCTTCGGGCTCGGGGCAACCGTCCGGCTTACGGCGGCCGCCCTCTTCGCGTTCGCCGCCCTCCTGGGCATTCGCGGAGGCTCGCGTCGCCTCGCCGCTTTCCTGCTCCTTCTTGCCGGGGCAACGCTCTTCGTTCCCGTCCGCCCGCTTCATCGTGTCGGGCCGGGTGAGAGTCTGGTTCACTACGAAGAGGGTGCGAGTGCGACGGTCAGCGTGGTTCGCGATCCACTGGGGACGAAGTCGATCTACGTCGATGGCATCGCCGTGGCCGGAACCGACCCGGTCATGCAGACGGACCAGAAGTCACTCGCCCACCTCCCGATGCTGCTTCATCCCGAGCCGCGGAAGGTCCTGACCGTCGGGTTCGGAAGCGGCGGAGCTTCCTGGTCCTATACCCGCTACCCGATGCTGGAGCGGATCGACTGCGTCGAGATTGCTCCCGAGGTGGTCCGCGCCGCTCCCCATCTGCGCGAGGCGAACCACGACCTGTTCTCCGATCCGAGGTACCGGGTGATCTTCGACGACGCCCGCTCGTACCTCGAGCACGGGGAAGAGACCTACGACGTCATCGCGACCGACTGCACCGACCTGCAGTATCGTGGCAACGCCGGCCTCTACACCGCGGACTACTTCGATCTCTGTCGAAGGCGTTTGCGGCCGGGCGGTCTCACCGTCGTCTGGATGCCGCTCGGGGGAATGTCCCAACCGGTGTTCCGCATGGCTCTCGCCACCTTTACCTCGGTCTTCCCTCACGTCTCCGTTTGGTATATGAACAACTATCCCACGCACTATCTGCTGCTCGTGGGCTCCGAAGAGGCGCACGCCTTCGACTGGGACGAGCTTCTGGCGCGGATGGACGTTGCCGAGGTCCGCGAGGACCTGGAGTCGGTCGGACTCTCCGACCCCTTTCGCCTGCTCGCCACGTTTCTCCTGGGCGACAGGGACGTCCGGGCGTTCACCGCTGGATCCGAACTGAACCGGGACGAGCTTCCCCTTCTCGAGTTTCGCGCGCCTCGATCGGTGGACCGTTTCGCGGGCGCGCGCAACCTGGAATCGCTTCTGTCGCTCGCCGAAGGCGACGGCGGGGCGCCGCCTTTCACCGCCAGACACGGCGAGCGCCAGCGCGAGACCGTCCTAGCCAAGCTCGAGCCCTATCGGCGCGCGAGCCGCCGCCTCAACCGCGGCCACGTCCATTATCAGAACGGCCTTCAGGACTTCCAGGCCGCGATCGAGCGCTACCGCGAAGCGGCGGAGGTGAATCCATCGCAGCTTCCGGAGGTTGCGGCGCTCATCGAGGCCACGGTCCGGACCCGCGACGGCCTCCTTCGCGCCTACGAGAACGCGGCCGCGGCAGACGCCAGCTCTCCCGGGGTTCTTCTGAATCTGGGCTTGACGCTTCTCGCGGCGGGTCATGAACGGCGGTCGATGGAGGTCTTCGAGTCTCTCGTCGAACTCCGTCCGCAGCTCGCGGACGGACATCTGAACCTGTCGCGAGCGGCGCTCGCCGTTGGGGAGAGCGAGCGCGCGCTTCATGCCGCTGCCGCCGCCGTGGCCGCGGCCCCGCTTCGGGTGGACACTCACTTTCAGAAGGGAGTCATTCTCGAACGATTGGGACGCTGGGACGAGGCGCTCGAAGCTTACCGGGAGGTCCTTCGGTTGCGCTCCGACGTGGTGGAAGCGCGATTCAACGCGGGCACAGCTCTCGCGCGTTTGAATCGGCTCGACGAGGCGCGGGAGGAGTACTTGCGCGGCCTGTCCTTTCGTCCGGACGAGGCCTGGGCGCGCCTGAACCTGGTGCGGATTCTCCTCCTGCAGGGCGATAGGGCATCCGCGGAGACGGAGCTCGCGAGGGTGGTCGCCGGGGGCGGAGTCGCGGCGGAGGAGGCCACGGCCCTTCGCAGAGAGCTCGCTTCGAAGACCCCATGACGGGGGAGCTCGCCGCCGATGGAGTCGACGAGCTCCCCGCCGTCCGAGGCGGACCCTAAAACTGAAATCCGAGGCTGAGCTGCAAGAGCCGCCCGGTATCGACGTTCGTGGGCACGCCGGGATTGCTGAACGAGGTCGTAACCGAGATCACGTTCGCCCGGTTCGTGAGATTGATCATCTGAAATCCGAGGTTGAGGGCGCCGCCTGCAATGAGGAACCGGCGGCCCAACGTGAAGTCCACGGTCCAGTTCTCAGGCATCCGCTCGTTGTTGCGGTTCACCGGGTTGCCCTGGGGGTCGACCCAGGCGGCGAACACCCCGGGGAGGTTGTTGGTGATGCTGTAGGGCCGCCCGCTTGCGTAGCGAAAGACTCCGGTAGCGTCGATCTCGTAGGGAAGGTGCGCGTTGCTGATGAAGACCACCGTATGGCGCTGGTCCCACTCCTGGGGACCGTACTGGAACTCCTGCTGGAGCGGCGAAAGAGTGTCGGTGGTGTCGCCCTTGGCCCTCGAAAGCGTATAGTGCGCAAGGAGATCCCACCGCTCGGCGAGGTACTTGCGCACCACGAACTCCACTCCGTCGTAGGTCGCCTCGCCGTCGTTTCTCTGAACCCGCAGGACGTCGATCGCATTCTGCCGCTCGTTCGTGACCTTGTAGTTGTCCCTGGTGTCTCGGTGGGTGTAGGTCACCGAGAGCTTCGCGTCGAGGCCGATTCCGGTCTCGAAGCCCGCCGAGGCGGCGAGCACGTAGGGATTCCGGAGGCCCTGGATCTCGTTGAACGTCCGGCTTCGGAGCACCAGCGTCCCGTCGTAGTTCTCGTCCGGATTCTGGACAAAGTAGGTGGCGTTGCCCTGGGTGCCGGGAGCGTCGAAGGTGTAGAACATCGAGGGCACGTTCGAGTAGATGACCCCGTAGCTCGCGAACAACTTCATGTTTCCGGCTCCCGTGGGATCCATGGCGAAGCCGAGCCGGGGCGAGAAGTTGTTGTAGCCGACGGCGCTTTCCCGGTCGTACCGGATTCCGTAGTCGAGGGTGGCCCGGCCTCGGATCGACCAGCTGTCCTGAACGAAGAGACCGATCTGGGTATCGCGAACGTCGGGGTCGGCGAAGGTGTTCTCGGTGAGGATGACCTGCCCGCCCTGTGGAGTCCCCCGGTTGTCCTGGATGGTCTTCACGTACCGCTCGGAGAGAGACAACCCGAACTGTTCCGTGTAATCCAGGCCCGTCTTGATCGTGTGGTTGTCGGTGTTCTGGTAGAAGCGGAGGCCGTAGCGGCCACGCTTGTTCTGGGTGTCCCCGTAGGTCGGGCGCGGCCCGGTGGTATAGAGCAGCCCGAGGTCGTCGTTCCACTCGGTGAGCCGGAGCTCGTCCGGCCCGACATCCTCCCGGCCTCGGACGGTCTCCGTCTGAAGGCTGAGGTGGTAGAAGCTGAAGCTGTTCTCCATGAAACGG
>DAISKN010000101.1:0-10770 GCA_036820975.1 Acidobacteriota bacterium
GTGAAGGCGGCGAGCGCGCTCTTCGGGTCCTCGGGCGGCAGAGGCTCTACCGGCCCGAGGCGCTCGGCGATCGCCTCGGCGATGGCCTCGGTGTGGCGCGACGCCCAGACGCCCGAGCAGCTGATGCAGCTCCGCCCGCTGTTCACGAAGACGCTGTCGACCATCACGTCGAGGTACTTCTCCCAGTCGTCGACCACGTCGTCTCCGAGGAGGATCTTGCTGAAGCCGGGGCCGTGGGGCTGGACTCTCGGATCGTGGCGATACTTCTCTACCGTCGCGCTCCCGCCGAAGATGAGACTTCGAGCGCAATTCGCGAGAACCGCGGCCCCGATCTCTCCCAGGCCCGGGTAGATCGAGATCGCCTCCCGCGGGACTCCCGCCTGGAAGAACGCCTCGCTCATCCGGTAGGGCGTCCAGGGCTCCTGCGGGCCCGGCTTGAAGACGAGCCCGATCTGGAGCGGGATCACCGGAAGCCACAGCGTATGGACTCCGGGCGAGTTCGAGGGGAGCACCAGGCCGAGGACCGGCGCCTGGGCCTGATAGCTCAGGGGAACTCCGCGCGCTTCGACCCCGCGGCCTTCCGAGAGAATGCGAAGGTCGAGCCCCCGGGTGAGGGCGTCGAGAACCTCGTCCATGCGGGAGAGCACGAAGTGGTTCTTCTGCATGTTCGCGCGGCACATGTGCCCGGGAAGGCCGGTGGTCGCCGACTGGTACTTCACGAAGTCCGCGGGACCCTGCACACCGTCTCCCAGGGGAAGCTCCCCCTCCATGTAGAGGTCCGCGGCTTTCTTCACCATCGCGAGGAGGTCTTTCGGCGGGATCTCGCGGAGCACCTCCCGCGCGCGCTCGGCCTTCCGCAGGTCGCGGGCGACGAGCCCGGCGTTCGCGAGGCTCACCTCGGCGAGCTTCTCCCCGGTGTCGAAGTGCACCACGCTGTCCTTCTCGAGGCTGGTGTATGGCTGTCCCCAACGAAGGGCAGGAATCTGGAGCATCAGTAGACTCCGACGGTAGTGGTGGCGGCGAGCTTCGCGAAGGGACGGACGCCGCTGACGCCGTCCCAGGGATAGGTCTCGTAGGGCCGCTCGCGCTCTCCCTCGTCGCGCTCGAGAAAACCGGGAACGAAGAACTCCTTGGTGAGCGTGGTGAGCCGGACGCGGCCTGTGTTTCCGTAGTCGACAGGCGTGGTCCCGTCCTCGGGGTCCACGACTTCGACCACCGCCCGCGGCTGGGGCGCGTAGTAGGTGATCTTGTAGCCGTCGTCCGGCCCTACGGGCTTCGAAGCGGCGAGCCCCATGAGCGTATCGCCGTAGGTGGGCGTGATGTAGACGCCGTCGAGAAGCTCTTCGACGGCGAAGCGGGTCCACTGAGGCGTGAACTCCGTCCCGCCGGAGAAGACCCCGAGAACGCCGTGGTCCTTCAGCGTCGAGCCCTCGTCCTCGAGCCGCAGGCAGAGGGCCTCGAGAAGCTTCGGCGTCGCGAACACGCACTTGATGTCGTGCCCCGCCTTGAGGATGGTCACCGCCTGATCGATGACGTGCTTCTTGTAGGCCTCGAGGTGCTCCGTCCAGCCGCGCTCGATTAGCTTGATGACCCACCGCGGGTCGAGGTCCACGCAGAAGCAGATCCCGCCGCGGTACTGCGCCAGGTGCTCGACGGCGAGCCGAAGACGCCTGGGGCCGGACGGGCCCAGCATCAGCCAGTTCGACCCCGTGGGGAAGCGGTCGGAGGGTAACGTTTCGCTGAAGAGCTCGTAGTCGACGCGAAAATCCTCGATCGAGATCCGGCTCTTGGGAATGCCCGTCGTTCCACCGGTCTCGAACACGTAGACGGGGCGATCCGGGTATGCCTTGGGAACCCACCGCCGCACCGGCCCTCCCCGGAGCCAACCGTCCTCGAACAACGGAAACTTCCGCAGGTCCTCGAAGCTTCTCACCTCGTCCCGGGGATCGAAGTCGAGCTTCGAAGCGAAATCGAGCCAGAACGGAGTCCCGGTCTCCGGATCGAAATGCCAGCGCACGATGTCGTGGACGTGAGCGTCGAGATTTCTCTTCGCTTCGGCGACTCTTTTTTCCAGGGTTTCCAGGCTCAATTCGACATTACTCCTGCTTGCAGCGTTTCCTTCTCTCCCAGAGGCTCCCGCTTCACGAGCCGCGCGAGTACCGCGGCCGTTTCCCGGGCCATCCGTTCAACGGTGAAAAGCCGCTTCACGCCGTCCGCCGCTTTCCTTCCCAGAGCGCGTCGAGCGGGCGCATCGACGACCAGGTCCTCCAGGGCCTCGGCGAGATCCCGATTGTCGCCGGGACGCACGAGCTTTCCGCCTCCCGTCGCCTCCAGAACCTCGGTGAACGTCCCGTGGCGCGGCTGGACGGCGGGGACGCCCACCGCCATCGCCTCGAGGAGCGAGATGCCCTTCGACTCTTCGTAGTCGGTGGGAATCGAAACGATGTCGATCGAGCGCAGGAACTCGATCTTGTCCTTCCGATCGAGAGTGCCGTGATAGCGATACTCCCCCGCGAGCCCGTCCTTCGCGAGCTCGTTCTCCAGGCGCGCGAGGTACGGACGATGCTCGCGGCCGAGATAACCCGCGACCTCGAGCCGCGTGGGCGGGAGTTTTTTCCGGGCCCGCAGCAGGCGATAGGCGGCGACGAGGTTGTGGAGCCCCTTCTCCGGGGCGACCCGGGCGAAGTAGCCGATGACCACCGGGCCGGACTCTTTCTCGACGCGCGCGGAGAAGCCCTCCAGGTTGATCCCCAGCGGCACGACCGCCATCTTCGAGGCGGGGATCGAAAGAAGCCGTCCCATGTAGGAGGCGTAGTACTCGCTCACGGGGAGAAACGCGTCGACGAACGGAACTCTTTCCTGGATGAGCCGGATGGCCTCCCCGCGCTGTGAGGTGGGCATGCCGTCAAGGAACAGGTCCTCGCCCTGAAGGGTGCAGGCGATGGGACACTCGAGGGCGGCCGCCAGCGGACGCGCGAGGCCGATCATGAGCGAGTTCGGGAGCAGGACCACGTCCGGACGCGGCAGAGCGCGAAGCCCCTCGACGAGCCATGCCACTTCTTTTCGCTGAAAACCGTCCTCGCCCTTCAACGTGGACAACGTGAGCTCCGCCAGCCGCTCGGGATCGGTCGAGACCGAGAGCCGGCTCAGGAGCTTCATCACCGGGCGGGAGTCGAAGAGGCGATCCACGAACCGGGGAGTGCGCCGGAAGAACGGCAGGATCTGTTGCAGGTAGACGTTGACGCCGCCGTAGAGCACCCGGTCTTCGCTCACGTTCGGCTCGTCGGTGCGCGTCGGCGTGTAGATCGGAACCAGGGTCACGTCGTGACCCTGCCGGAGGAGCTCCGCCGCGAGAGCGTTGTCGCGAAGACAGCTCCCGCAATACATGTTCGCGGCGCCGGCGGTTATGGCGAGAATCCTCAAGCGATCTCCAGGAACGTCGATGATAGTGCGCGGGTTCGGGGGTCGCAAGCTCCGCACGACCTTGACGCCCCGCGGAAACGAGCCTACGCTGGGCTCGTGATGACCACCGCGGGACTCATTCTCCTCGCGCTCCTCCAGGGGCCAGCGCAGGAGCCCCGAACCGAAGCCTCCGCCGACACGAAAAAAATCGATCTCGACTTCTCCGACCAGTACAAGATGCTATCGGAGGATCTGGAGAAGACGCTCCGCTGGAAGAAGCTCTTCGGCATCTTCGGCGTCTCCGAGGTGCACATCTACCCGGGACGGGAGTCGGGTCCGTACCTCGGTCCCCCGCTCCACATCTGGGGCAACGGGTTCTCGACGAGCCTGTGGCGAGACCCGATAACGGGCTGGCCGCTGCAATAGCCTGAGAAAAAGGGAAATGGAGATAATGGGGACAAGGGGGAGGAATCGGAAATTTCCTTATCCCCTTCTCCCCCAAATCTCCATATCCCCTTCGTAATCCGTCAGTCCGTGGCGCCTTCGAGGAAGGCTTCCATCACCACCGACTCGGGGCCGTTCTCGGTGCACACCGCGTAGGTCGAGTCCTTCCCGCCGTACATCGAGACGCCCGCGTACTCTCCCTTGGCGTTGAGCGCGTAAAAGCTCAGACCGAACGCGGGAAGACCGCGCTCGTTCAGAAGCCGCTTTTCCACGGTGTTCGCTTTCACCCGGCGAAGGGCTTCCATCGCGGCGTCCTTGGGGTGCTTCCCGCGGCGCATCTCCTCCACGATGAGGAACGACGAGAGGTTGTAGAGGTTCGCCTCACCCCGACCGGTCGAGCCCGCCGCTCCGACCGCACCGTCCACGTAGAGGCCGGCGCCCAGGATCGGCGAGTCCCCGACCCGTCCGGGGATCTTCCAGGCGAGGCCGCTGGTGGTGGTGACCCCGCAGATGTCGCCGTTCGGCCCGATGCCGTCACAGTTGATGGTTCCGAAGAAATGATTGGGGTCGATGAGCCCGTCCCGGACCATCGACAGACCCGCTTCGAGCGAGGCGTCGGCGCGCTTCTTGGGATCGAGGTAGTGCTCCGGGTCGATTCTCCGCTTCCACTCGAGCCAGAGCTTGCGGGATTCGGGAGTGTTGAGGTCGTCCTCCACCTTGAATCCCATGTTTCGCGCGAAGTCCTGCGCGCCCTTCCCCACGAGCAGATGGTGGTCCGTGTCCTCGAGGACGGCTTTCGCCACGAGCGAGGGGGTGCGGACACCTTCGATTCCGGCCACGCCGCCGGCGCGCTTCTTGGGGCCGTGCATGCAGCAGGAGTCGAGCTGCACGACGCCGTCCGCGTTCGGCAGTCCGCCGTAGCCGACGCCCATATCGAGCGGGTCGAGCTCCGGAAGATTCACTCCGGCGACGAGCGCGTCGAGGACGTCCTTCCCTTCGGTGATCATGCGGAAGGCGAGGGCGACTCCGGTCTCCTTGCCTCCGTTCTTGTAGACGTTTCCGTTTCCGGAGGCGATGACCACCGGTTTGACGGTCTTCTGCAAAAGCAGCGTGGGAGACGACGCGAGGGCCGACCTGGTGGAAGCGGCGGCGAGACCGGCGGCGGCGCCGGTTTTCACGAATTCACGGCGGCTGAGTTTCTTTCCCATCTTCACTGACCTCCTGCTCGGCGTGGGATCATATCAGATAAAGACCTCGACCCTCCCCTGGGTCTTGAGCGTCTCGATCTCCGTCTCGATCCTCTGCTGGAGGACGCGCCGCTTCAGGAACTCGTCGATTCTCCCCTCGACTTCCTCGTAGGGCACCACCCCGGCGGAGCGCTTCTCGTGAAGCTTGATGATGTGGAACCCGAACTGGGTCTCGACCACACCGCTCGTTTGACCGGGCTCGAGCGCCAGAGCCGCCGCCTCGAACGGCGGCACGGTCTGTCCCGTCGACATCCACGGAAGCTCGCCTCCCGACTCTTTGGAGCCGGGATCGTCGGAGTTCTTTCGCGCGAGCTCGGCGAAATCCTGCCCGGCATCGAGGAGGCTCCTGAGGGCAGAGGCCTTCTTCCGGGCCTCCTCCTTGACCTCCGGAGCTGCGCTCTCGTCGACGACGATGAGGATATGGGCGGCCCGGAACTGTTCCGGCCGCTGCATCTGAGCCGAGTTCTCGTCGTAGAACTTCCGCTTCTCCTCGGCGCTCACGGCGATGGCGGGAACGTACTCGCTCTCGATGAGCTTCTGGATCCCGATCTCCTTCTTCAGCTCGACGCGGAGGTCGTCGAGGGTGAGCCCCTGGGCCTCGAGCGCTTTCCCGAGCTCGACGTCCCCCCCGAACCGGCCCTTCTGGGACTCGAGCTCGGCGTCGACTTCCGCGGCCGTTGGCGCCATGCCTTTCTTTTCGACCGACTGGTACAGGAGCTCCCCACCCACCATGTCGTCGAGCACGCGTTGATAGAAATCAGCCCCGACCTGGTTCGGCGGCAGCTGTCCCTTGAGCGCCTCCGCGCGATTGAGGAGCGCCGACCGGGAAATCTCGGTTCCGTTCACCCGGGCGACGATTTCCGGAAACTCGGGGGCGGCCGTGGTAGCTTGCGGCTTTCGCGCTCCCCCGAAAGCGGTGGCGGCAAGCAGCAATATCGACGGAAACACCTTGATCATACGGCAATACTAGCATGTTCTTTCGCCGCGCTTTTCTGCCCTTCGCCGTCGGTTACTTCCTTTCCCAGTGGTTTCGCTCGGTCAACGCCGTCGTCTCGGCGGACCTCATCCGCGAGCTCTCGCTCGATCCCTGGACCGTCGGTCTGCTCACGAGCGCCTACTTTCTGGCGTTCTCGATCGGTCAGATTCCGGTGGGAGTCGCCCTCGATCGCTTCGGCCCGAGACGGACGGAAAGCTTTCTTTTGCTCTTCGCCGCCGTGGGCGCCCTGGTGTTCGCGCGCTCCCATGGAACGCTGGGCCTGATGCTGGGTAGAGGCCTCATCGGCTTGGGCGTCTCCGCATGCCTCATGGCATCGTTCCACGCCTTCATGCTCTGGGCTCCCCCGGCGCGAGTGCCCTTCCTCAACGGGGCGGTGATGGCGGTCGGCGCCCTGGGCGCGCTCTCGGCGACGGCGCCCGTCGAATGGGCGCTATCGTTCGTTACCTGGAGAGAGATGTTCTCGGCGTTCGCCGTCGTCACTCTGGGAGTCGCGCTCTTCCTCCACGTGGAGGCGCTGGATCCGGAAGCTCATCGAACCGCGCGCCTTCGCGAGGTAGCGAGCGGACTCGGCCAGGTCTACAGGAGTCGAATTTTCTGGAGCGTCGCTCCCCTCTCCATCACGCAACAGGGAACGTACCTCGCGGTCCAGAGCTTGTGGGCGGGTCCGTGGCTTCGCGACGTCGCCGGACTCGACCGCGCCGCGGTGGCGAGTCATCTCTTCACCCTCGCCCTCGCGATGGCGGTCGGGTTTCTCGGAATCGGGTACCTGGCGGAGTGGATCGGGCGGCGTGGAGTCCCTCCGGAAGCGGTCTGGACGGGCTACGCGCTCGCCTTTCAGACCGTCCAGGCCGCGATCGCGTTCGGGGTGGTCGCCGCTCCCCGCGCGCTCTGGATCGCGTTCGGGCTCTTCGGCGCCTCGGGGATGCTGAGCTACGTCATTCTTACGAGGCGCTTCCCCATCGAGATGGCGGGGAGAGTGAACGCCTGTCTCAACGTGCTGGTGTTCGCGAGCGCGTTTGGAATTCAGGCGGCCATCGGAGCCATCATCAGCTGGTGGTCTCCCGATGGAAGTTTTTCCACCGAAGGCTATCGGGTCGCGTTCGGCTCCGCTCTCGCCTTGCAAACGCTCGCGCTCGTCTGGTTCCGCGCGCGCTTCACGCGTACTGAGACATCCGCACGGGAAGCCGCCTAGAACCCCAGGAGCCCGGACGGTCTTCGAAGACCCCGGCGCAGGGCGTTCCGCAGAAGCGGCAATTCCCGTCCTCGAGGTTCCACGGGCCGAGCTCGTACCAGTCCCGCCCGATGAGGACCTTCCCGCATCGATGGCAATAAGTGCTTCCGCCTTTGGAATCGTGCACGTTCCCCGTGTATGCGTAGCGGATCCCTTTCTCGATGGCGATGGCGCGGGCCCGGGTCAGCGTCGAGGGCGGAGTGTCGCCCTTGTCCAGCATGCGGTAGTCGGGATGGAACGCGGTGAAATGGAGGGGCACGTCGGGCCCGAGGTGCTCGACCACCCACTCCGTCATCTCGTGGAGCTCGGCGTCGGAGTCGTTCTCACCCGGGATGAGGAGCGTCGTGATCTCGAGCCAGACGTCGGTCTCGTGCCGCAGGTACTCGAGCGTCTCGAGGACCGGCTGCAGATGTCCGGCGCAGATGTCCTTGTAGAAACGCTCGGTGAATCCCTTGAGGTCCACGTTCGCCGCATCCATGTGGCTGTAGAGCTCCCGGCGCGGCTCTTCGGTCACGTAGCCCGCGGTCACGGCGACGCTCTTGACTCCCGCCTCGCGGCAGGCCTTGGCGACATCAACCGCGTACTCGAGGAAGACGACCGGATCGTTGTAGGTGAAAGCGACGCTTCTCGCGCCGAGCTCGCGCGCGGCGCGGGCGATGGCCTCGGGACTGGCCTGGTCGGACAGACGGCTCGTTTCGCGCGACTTGCTGATGTCCCAGTTCTGGCAGAAAGAGCAGGCGAGGTTGCACCCCGCGGTTCCGAACGAGAGCACCGACGTCCCCGGAAGGAAGTGGTTGAGGGGTTTCTTCTCGATGGGATCGATGCAGAAGCCGCTCGAGCGCCCGTACGTCGTGAGCACGACGGCGTCGTTCTCCCGCGCGCGGACGAAGCACATCCCCCGCTGTCCTTCCTGGAGCTTGCAGAAGCGGGGGCAGACGTCGCACTGCACGCGTCCGTCCTCGAGGCGGTGCCAGTACCGCGTCGGGACCACGGAGGCGATCTCACCCACCATCTTTCCACCGAATTATAGAGCAGCTATGATGAAGCCATGGCGCTTCCGGTAGGTAGGGAAGAAAGAGAAGGTTTCATCCGCCGTTTCGTCTCCGGGCTGAGCTTTCCCAAGCTCTTCCTGCTGCTCTCCGGCCTGTTCCTTCTGGACCTCGCGGTTCCCGACATGATCCCGTTCCTCGACGAGATCTTCCTGGGGACTCTCACCGTCCTCTTCGGTATGTGGAAGGACCGCAGGGCAACCCGCCGGGACCCGCGACCGTGATCTCCCTCGAGGGGATCGAGGAGGCGCGCTCGGTCATCGATCCGGTTTTCCTCGATTCGCCCCAGTTCCGCAGCGACTCCCTGAGCGCCGCCCTCGGCGCGGACGTGGTGCTCAAGATCGAATGCCTGAATCCCCTTCGATCCTTCAAGGGCCGTGGGGCCTGCTACTACACCCATCTCCAGAAACGCCGCGCGCCGGAGCCCTGGGTTTGCGCCTCCGCGGGCAATTTCGGGCAGGGCCTGGCCTACGCCGCACGCATCCACGACATCCCTCTTCTGGTCTTCGCCGCGGAGACGGCGAATCCGTTGAAGGTCGCGCGCATGAGAAGCCTCGGCGCCGAAGTGACGCTCACCGGCCGGGATTTCGACGCCGCCAAGGACGCCGCACGCGATTACGCCGCCGAGCGGCAGGCGACGTTCGTCGAGGACGGCCGCGATTCCGCGATTACCGAGGGGGCGGGGACGATCGCGATCGAGATTCTACGCTTTCAGGACCGATTCGACAGCGTTCTCATTCCCCTGGGAAATGGAGCGCTCCTCAACGGGATCGGAACGTGGCTGAAAGCGCACTCGCCTGATACGGCCGTCATCGGCGTCGGGGCCACGGGCGCGCCTTCCATGGAGCGCTCGTTTCGCGCGGGAAAGCCCGTGGCCCTCGACGAGCCGGTAGCGACGATTGCGGACGGCGTCGCGACCCGGGTCCCGGTGCCGGAGGCGGTGACGACGATGCTCGAGGTCGCCGACGACGTTCTCCTAGCCGACGAGGACGCGATCGTCTCGTCGATGCAGGCTCTTTTCCGCGAGCTCGGGCTCGTGGTCGAAGGCGCGGGGGCGGTGACGCTCGCGGCGGCCGCGGCGCACAAGGAGCGCTTCCGCGGACAGCGGCTTCTCCTTCTCATCGGAGGCGGAAACCTGGACGAGGCGGGTGTTGCGCGCTATCTCTGCGGAGGGTGAGGTGGGAGAACGGATTCGATTGCGAGCCGCGGACGGCCACGAGCTCGGCGCGTATCGAGCGGAGCCTTCCGGGACGCCTCGAGGCGGTGTCGTCGTCCTTCAGGAGATCTTCGGTGTGAACTCCCACATCCGCGACGTCACCGACGGGTTCGCCGCCGAGGGCTACCTGGCGCTCGCGCCCGCGCTCTACGATCGGAGCTCGGTCAAGGACGTCGAGATGGGATATACGACCGAGGACGTCGCGCGGGGACGAGCTCTCCGTGAGGAGTTCTCCTGGGACGACAGCGTGAAGGACGTGGAGTCGGCGGTGAACGCGCTTCGCGGTGAAGGCCTTCAGGTGGGAACGGTCGGCTACTGCTGGGGAGGGTCGATCTCGTTTCTCGCGGCCGTTCGCCTCCCCCTCGATGCCGCCGTGGTGTATTACGGGGGCCAGATTCTCCCCTACGTGAACGAGAAAGAGCGCTGTCCCCTTCTCATGCACTTCGGAAAGCGCGATGCCTCGATACCCGCGAGCGTGGTCGAGGCCATCCAGACAGCCCATCCCGCGGCCACGGTCCACATGTATGACGCCGACCACGGCTTCAACTGCGACCAGCGCGCCCAGTACGACGAAGCCTCGGCCCGACTCGCTCGCGACAGAACTCTCGCGTTTTTCGCCAGAAACCTGTGACGTTCCGAACCGTTCAGCGCACGAGCAAGGCCGAAGCTTCCGCCGGGAACGGCATGGTGACCGCGATGCATCCGCTCGCCGCCGAAGCCGGGGTCGAGATCCTGAAGCGCGGAGGCAGCGCCGTCGATGCGGCCATCGCGACGGCGCTCGCAAGCGGTGTGGTCGAGCCCTTCATGAGCGGCCTCGGGGGCACTCTCTACGCCCTGGTGCACGACGCTTCGAGCGGCGATACCCGCGCGTTCGACGGCACCGCGACCGCTCCGGAAGAATCGCGGGAGGACATGTACGAGCTCGCCGCCGCGGGCGATCCCCGCGTCGGAGTCTACGGCTGGCGGGCGACGCGGAACGACGAGTCCGAGACGGGATACCGCTCGGTCGCGGTCCCCGGCGCCCCCGCCGCGCTCGACGAGCTTCACCGCGCGCACGCGAGGCTTTCGTGGGAAGAGCTCGCGGCACCCGCGGTGCGCCTCGCCGAGGAGGGCTTCCCCGTCGACGAGTACTACTTCGCGCAGAGCGCCCTTTCGCGCTCCCGGCTGAACCCGTTCGCCGAAGC
>DAISKN010000101.1:10780-13703 GCA_036820975.1 Acidobacteriota bacterium
GCTCGCGGTCTTCTACCAGAAGGAGGCCCTCGACGAACGGCTGCTCCAGCCGGCTCTCGCTCGCACGCTCCGTCTTCTCGCGAGCGAAGGCCCGGGGTGCTTCTACGAGGGCGCCGTGGCCGAGGAGACGGTCTCGTGGGTTCGCGCGAACGGCGGCATTCTTTCTCTCGAGGACCTAGGGGGATATCGCGCCAGTGTGGGCCCTCCTCTCCGCACGAGCTACCGCGGCCATCGCGTCGAGACGCTCGGAGGCCCGAGCGGAGGCCCCACCGTCGCGCTCGCTCTCGCGATCCTGCAGGGCTTCGACCTCGGAGATCTCGAGTACGACGACGTATCGCGTCTTCACATCCTGGCCGAGACCCTGCGCCTGGCCTTTCAGGATCGATTCCGTTATCTGGCCGATCCCGCCGCGGAGGAGGTACCGCTCGAGACCCTTCTTTCGCCCGGCTATGCGGAGGAACGGAGGCGGTGGATCTCCGCCGAGGGGACGCGGGCGGTCGAAATCCCGGACGGCCTTTCCCGACTCTCCCCGGGCTCGTTCGAGAACCCGGGACAGCACACGACTCATATCAACGCCGCCGATCGCGACGGGGGCCTCGTCGCGCTCACCGCCACTCTCGGCAACCGTTTCGGCTCGGGAGTCCTGGTCCCGTCGACGGGCGTCCTCCTGAACGACGGCATGATGTGGTTCGATCCGGAGCCCGGCCGGCTCAACTCCATCCGGCCGGGAAAGAGGGCGCTCCACGCCGCCGCTCCGACGCTCGTCTTCCGCGCTTCCCGCCCCCTCCTCGCAATGGGCTCTCCCGGCGCGCGCAAGATCATGAGCTCCGTCCTCCAGGTGCTTCTCGCCTTTCTCGACCACCACATGGGAATCCAGGATTCGATAGAAGCCCCTCGGATACATACCGAGGCTTCTCCTCCGCTCCTTATGGAATCGCATTTTAGAGACGGGGTCGCGGACGGACTGCGCGCGAGGGGCCACGACGTCCTTATTAAGAGAGAAGGGCTCCTGAGCTCCTGGTTCGGCAGACCGAGCGGCATCCACGTCGATTCCGCGAACGGCTGCTTTCGCGGCGGGATGGAGCCCTACCGGGTGGGGATCGCTCTCGGATACTGACGCTCCGGCGTCGGGGCTTCTTGGAAATTCACCCGGCTGGATGAGCCAGGGAAGAGACCGCGTCCGTTTTCTGAAAGTCCTCGCCTTTGTAAAGGAGCGGCTCCCCGAGCACCGACGCGAGCGCGTAGGAGAAGCAGTCACCGTAGTTCAGTCCGGCCGGGTTGCGACCCTTTCCGAAGCGGCTGTAGGCGCGGCGTGCCGCTCTGGCCTGATCGACGTCCACCGGCACGAGTTCGATGCCCGCCCGGTCCACGAACAGGTCCAGCCCGGCGAGGCCCTCGGCGCCGTAGCGGGTCTCGATTACGATCGAGGTCTCGACCCAGGTTGCCACCGACATCCTCCGGGAGTCGGCGGCTTCGATGGCAGCATTGAAACTTCCCCGCTCGGGCTCGTCTTGAAGGATCGCGAGGAGCGCCGAGGTGTCAATGACCATTAGCGTGGAATGCCCCGCTCGTCGTATCCGAGGATCTCGTCAGCCGTACGGCCATCTCGCACCGGAAGCCGGGAGACCTGACGAGCGATCTCATCGAGCTCATCGGCGAGCCGCCGCTTCGACCGCTCGCGCCGGACGCGATCCAAGCGGTCGCGAAGCGCCCGAACGACGGCCTCGGTCTTCGTCTCCCCCGTAAGTTTGGCGAGAGACGCTGCCAGGCGCTCGGCCTCCGGATTTCTGATGTTAAGAGCCATTGTTCCCCACGGCTACTCGCCTGCCTACACAGTATCATTCGTCGGTTGTGCGAAAGTCAAGCCGATGACGTGAAGTCGCCCGCGAGTCGGAGCGCTCGCCCGGACTTGAGGCGCTCGTCACGATCGGCTACATTCCCGTGATGCCGCTTTCTACCCGCCGGGAATTTTTGAAGAGGACTGCCGCGGGTGCAGCCGTCCTGGCCTTTCGGCCCTCCCGCGCGATCGCACGTGGGCTCGAGCCCCTGAGCTTCGGCCTCTGCGCCGACGTCCATCAGGACGTCATGCATGATGCGCCCGAAAGGCTCGCGGCGTTCGTGAGCGACATGAACCGCCGCCGGGTCGCGTTCATCGCCCAGCTCGGGGACTTCTGCATCCCGAAGAAGGAGAACCAGGGATTTCTCGACGTCTTCCACTCGTTCGACGGGCCCCATTACCACGTGCTCGGAAACCACGACACCGATTCCGAGAACCTCACCAAGAACGGCTACACCCAGGAGCAGACGAAGGCGTTCTGGGGCATGGAGCGGGATTACTACTCCTTCGTCCATGGCGGCTATCGTTTCGTCGTCGTCGATGGCAACGATCGCCCGGAGAACGCGGGAACGAGCTACCCTCGACTCATTGGAGAGCCGCAGCTCCTGTGGCTCGAGCGCGAGCTTCGAACGACCGAGGAGCCCGTGGTCCTGCTATCCCACCAGAGCCCCGAGAACGCCGAAGGGCTCGAGAACGGCGATGCCGTCCGGGCGATTCTCGAGAGGGCCAACGAGAGCGCCGGCTGGCGGCGGGTGCTCGCGTGGTTCAGCGGCCACCATCACCTGAACGATCTGGTTCGCGTGAACGGCATTCCCTACGTCCAGGTGAACTCGATGTCGTACTTCTGGGTGGGAGAGGAGTGCCGGAACTTCAGCTATTCCGAGGCCGTGCACTCCGCTCACCCGATGATGGAGTTCACGGCGCCGTATCGGGATCCCCTCTGGACCACGGTGACCCTGGACCCGGAGGCGGGTGAAATCCGGGTCGAAGGCCGCGAGAGCGCCTGGGTCGGGCGTTCTCCGGAAGAGCTCGGCTACGAAGCACCCCTCGCGCGGCGCAAGGGCATGTCTCCACGAATCGACGACA
>DAISKN010000102.1:0-13639 GCA_036820975.1 Acidobacteriota bacterium
CCTCCAACCCGGCGAGCCTGAGCAACGACTACATCCGGAGCGTGGTGCAGGATCGGGAAGGCGCGCTCTGGGTGGGGACGGAGGGCGGCGGCTTGAACCGAATGGATACCATCACCGGCCGGTTCCGGCACTTCGTCCACGAACCGGGCAATCGCCGCAGCATCGGAAGCGATCGCCTGCGCGTGGTGTACCAGGATCGGGAGGGCGCGCTCTGGGTCGGGACCGACGACGCGGGCCTCGACCGCTTCGATCCCGAGACCGAAACCTTTCGGCATTTTCGCCACCACCCAAGCGTTCCCGGGAGCCTCGCGAGCGACTGGGTGCGAGCCATCCACCACGACTCCCGGGGAACGCTCTGGATCGGGACCGACGGGGGCCTTTGCGAGTACCGGCCGCAGAGCGGGAACTTCAACTGCTACGTTCACGATCCGACGGACCCGGTGAGTCTGGTCGAGAACCGGGTCACCGCGATCTACGAGGATCGCGGTGCGGTTCTCTGGGTGGGTACCTACAGCGGCGTCAACAGCTGGAACATCGGCACCGGTTTCTTCGCGCACTACAAGAAAGATGGGAGCTCCCCGAACCAGGTGAGCGGGAACCTCATCATGGCCTTTGCCGAGAGCATCGACGAGCACGCGCTGTGGATTTCCGCCTACGGCAACGGCCTGAACCGGCTCGATCGGAAATCGGGCAAGTTCACGCAATACCGCTCCCGTCCCGGCGATCCGAAGAGCCTCGCGGACGACCGGGTGATGTCGCTCGCCGTCGATCGCGAGGGCATCGTCTGGGCCGGGATGTTCGACGCCGGACTCGATCGTCTCGACCCGCGTACCGGGGTCTTCACCCACTTCCAGCACGAACCCGACAATCCCAGGAGCTTGAGCCGAAACGCGGTCACGAGGATCTACGAGGACCGGCAGGGCGTCCTCTGGGTCGGCACCTATAAAGGAGGATTGAACCGCCTGGATGGCCGAACGGGGGAGTTCATCCGCTACCAGCACGATCCTTCGAACCCGACGAGCCTCTCGAACGATCGCGTGCTCGGCATCACCGAGGGCGAAAATGGCGTCCTCTGGATCGGCACCGACGGGGGTGGACTGAACCGATTCGATCCCGAGAAGGGAACGTTCTCCCACTATCGCCACGACCCCGCCGACCCGGAGAGCCTCAGCAGCGACAACGTGTGGGTGGTCCATCGCGATCAGATGGAGCGGCTCTGGGTTGGCACCCAGGGCGGAGGGCTCAATCGCTGGGACCCGGCGGCCCGAATGGCTCACCTGGGCCGTTTCAAGCGCTACGACACCGGCGACGGGCTTCCGAGCGCGGTCATCAACGGGATCCTCGAGGACGAATCGGGCAACCTCTGGATCAGCACCAACCGCGGCCTCTCCCGGTTCTCCCCCGAGACCGAGGTGTTCAAGAACTACGATGCCACCGACGGGCTCCAGAGTCCCGAGTTCAACCACGCCGCGTTCTTCGAGGCTTCCGACGGCGAGATGTTCTTCGGGGGCGCCAACGGCTTCAACAGCTTCTATCCCCACATGGTCCGCGAGAATCCTCACGCGCCCCCGGTGACCCTCACCGCGTTCCTGAAGTTCAACCAGCCCGTGGATCTCGGCGCGCCCACGACCGACTTCCGCGAGATCACGCTCACCCACAAGGACTCGGTGGTCGCTTTCGAGTTCGCCGGTCTCGACTACACCGCCCCCGAAAAGAACCGGTATCGCTACAAGCTCGAGGGTTTCGACGAGGACTGGATCGACGCCGGCCGATTGCGCCGCGCTACCTATACCAACCTGAGGCCCCGGTCGTACACCTTCCGGGTGAAGGCCGCCAATAACGACGGAGTTTGGAACGAAGAGGGCCTCGCCGTCCGGGTCAAGATGATCCCTCCCCCGTGGAGCACGTGGTGGGCGTACGGAATCTACGGCCTGATGGCGGCGGGCCTGCTCTACACCTATGCCCACCGGCAGGCGCAGAGGCTGGAGCGCGAGGCGGAATACAACCGCAAGCTTTCGCTCGAGGTCGAGGTCCGGACCCAACAGCTGGCGCAGCGCAACCAGGACCTCGAAGCGTTCAACCAGAAGCTGGAAGAGGCGAGCCTCACGGACTCGCTGACGGGCTTCTGGAACCGGCGGTTCCTCCTCCAGCAGATCCCGAAGGAGATCGCGCAGGTCGACCGGACGTACGACGCGGCGGATCCCGACGGCAAGGAGAACCGGCGTCCGAAATCGAGCCTCCTGTTCCTGATGTTCGACCTCGACGGCTTCAAGGGACTGAACGATACCTACGGTCATGCCGCCGGCGACCGGGTGCTGATCCAGGTGCGGCAGATGCTCATCGACGCCTGCCGCCAATCGGACACCATCATCCGCTGGGGCGGTGACGAGTTCCTGCTCGTGGGGCGAAACGCCGACCCGGAGACCGCGGAGACCCTCGCCGAGCGGATTCGAAGCGTCATGGAAGAGAAGCAGTTCGACGTGGGACTGGAGCAGACGGTGCATCTCAGCTGCTCCATCGGCTTCGCCTTCTATCCGTTCGATCCCGCGCGCCCCACGTTCTTCTCCTGGGAACAGGTAATCGGCGTCGCCGACCGGGCGCTCTACGTGGCCAAGGAAAGCGGCCGGAACATCTGGGCGGGAATCCTCTCGACGTCTCGTGGGCGCCCCGCGGATCTCTTCAAGCGCCTCAACGACGACCTCGAGACTCTCGTGAACGAGGGGATCGTCGAGCTTCGCGACTCGGGACATCGACGTCCGCGGCTCGTTCGCGAAGTCCGCCTGGGGGGCGGCCGGTGAGAGCGGTGGCGACCGGGATCGAGACTGGAGCGGAGATCGAGGTCGAGGCGCCGAGTGCCCGCCATCTCGCGCTTCTGGTGAACGCCGCGAACCGGGTCGAGGCCGTCGAGGCAGCGGGCTTCGAGGTCGAGTTCGCCCAGGAGTCGAAAGAGGCTCTTGAGCACTTCGCTCGTCTCTCCCCCGACGTCGTGATCGTGGGCACGGGAGAAACGGATTCGTCGATGGCCCGGGCGCTCGCGTTCGTCCGCGACGTCCGGGAACGCGACCCTGGAGCCGCGATCCCGGTCGTGGTTCTGACCAACGGCAGCTGCGCCGCGGCCATCGAGCTTGCCTACACCGCCGGCGCGACCGACGTCTGGCTCGATGGAGCGGGAGAATTGGTTTGGAAGAAGCGTCTGCCGTTCGTGGTGAGCGCGGCGCGGGCCTTCGACGAGCTCTCCCGAAGCAGCAAGAAGCTCGAGCGCGCGAAGCGGCTGGCCCGATTCGGCACCTGGGAGTGGGATTTGTCCACCGAGCTCGTGTCGTGGTCCGAGGAGCTCCGGCACCTGCTGGCGCAGGAGGTTCCGGCGAGAGCGCGAGGCATCGAGGCGGTGCTGGCGATGGTCGGCGACTCCGACCGTTCGCGGGTGGCGGAGACGATCGCGGAGTCCATCAAGGAGCGCCGCCCTTTCCGGTTCGATCACCGGGCCGTCCGGTCCGATGGAACCGAGCTCGTGCTCCACCATGAAGGCGACGTGGTGGTGGGAGGCTCCGAGGACCAGGTCTCGGTCGAAGCGGTGGTAGTCGACGTGACCGAGATGAAGAAAGCGGAGCTCCAGATTCACAGCCTCGCCAATTACGACTCCCTCACCGGGCTTATGAACCGGTTCTCGTTCCTCAACCTCCTCGAGAACGCCCGGGCGCGCAGCGAGCGGAGCGGCGGACCGATCGCCGTCGCCCTTCTCGACCTGGATCGTTTCAAGGAAGTGAACGAGAGTCTGGGGCACGGCGCCGGCGATCAGCTCCTGAAGGACGTCGCGGGCCGACTCCTGAGCGCGGTGCGAAAGGGCGACTGCGTCGCCCGTGAAGTCGACAGCTTCGTTCGAACCGTGGCACGCCATGGGGGCGATGAGTTCCTGATCCTGCTGAGCGACGTCGACGAGGCCCACCACGCGGCGCTCGCAGCGAGGCGCATTCTCGACGTCCTGAGAAGGCCGTTCCGCATCGAGGGCAGGGAGGTATTCGCCACCGCCAGCGTCGGGATCGCGTTCGCGCGCCAGGAGGGGGCGGGAACCGAAGAGCTCCTCCGTCAGGCGGAGATCGCGATGTACAGCGCGAAGGAACAGGGCCGCAACGGCATCCAGTTCTTCGACGAGTCCATGAACCAGGCGGTGGTCGAGAGATTCGATATCGAGAACCGGCTCCGCCGGGCGGTGGCGCGCGACGAGCTGCTCCTTTTCTACCAGCCTCTGGTGCGGGCGCGGAGCCGGGAGATCGTCGGGGTCGAAGCCCTCCTGCGGTGGCAGCATCCCGAGCGAGGACTCCTATCCGCCGACGAGTTCGTTCCTCTCGCGGAAGAGACGGGGCTCATCGTCGGCATCGGCCGTTGGGTCCTGAAGACCGCATGCCAGCAGCTCCGGAGCTGGCGGCGCGAGGGCGTCTCCCCGCTGCGGCTCTCGGTCAATCTCTCGCCCCGCGAGCTTCGGGCGCCGGGATTCGTCGCCAATCTCGCCCAGATCCTCGAAGAGACCGAGACCCATCCGGCGCAGCTCGAGCTGGAGCTCACCGAGCGCGGGGTCGTGGTCAACGACGGCCGGACGCTCGAGGTCCTGCTGCGATTGAAGGAGATCGGGGTCCGGCTCGCGGTGGACGACTTCGGCACCGGCAATACCACGTTCCACTATCTGAAGAACTTTCCGCTGACCACCATCAAGATCGACAAGTCCTTCACCAGCGGTATCGCGAGCAATCCGAAGGACGCGGCCATCACCAAAGCTCTGCTGGCGATGGCACACCGTCTCGAGCTCAACGTCGTCGCCGAGGGAGTCGAGAACGAGGCCCAGTTCAGCTTCCTCGGGGAGAACGAGTGCGACGAGGTCCAGGGCTATCTATTCGGAAGGCCCACTCCCGCGGACGAGCTCTTTCGATTGCTGACCGCCCGGTGACACTCCGGGTGCAATTCGGTACCATGGATCCCAGGCCCACCCCGCGATGCCCTATACCGGACGACTGGAAAATCGCCCTCTTCTGGATGTAATTCAGATCGTCGCCTATTCGCAGCAGAGCGGAATCCTCTCGGTAAAAGGCACTACCACCAAGGGACTCCTGATCTTCGAAGGCGGCAACATCGTCTGTGCCTACTCTCCGGCGGCCCTTCCGCTCCTGGTCAAGGCGGCCAAGGAAGCGGACGAGCGTCACCGGCTCACGTTTCGAAGGATCCAGATCCTGGCAGCGCTCCGCGAGCTTTTCGACGTGACGGAGGGCGACTACCGCTTCGTCAGGAAGAACGAGCCCGTCAACGAGCTCGAGGGGCTCTCCATCAAATCGTTCTACGCATCCGGGGCCCTCGACACCGGCGACCTGCTCCTGGTGCTGGAGAAAGCGATGGACGAGGAGATGGAGGTCCAACCGGCGCCGAAGCCGACGGAATCCGACCTCGAGCACGCGACTCAACGGCAGTTCGAGCGCTACGGTCCGGTGATCCTCAAAGGACGGCTGCACATGCGGGATCAGATCTTCGAGGGATTCCTCACCAACCTCAGCGAAGGCGGAACGTTCTTCCACGCCGAATCGCTCCCCTCGTCCAGCTCGCTCGCGGAGCTCGAGTTCGAGCTCCCCTGGGAGCTCGGTCCCTGCCGCATCTCCTGCAGCGTCGCCTGGCTACGCTCCGAAGGGCCGGACGCCAGGCGGGGCGCCGGACTCTCGTTCCGGGAGTTCGAGGGCGAGAGCCGCGAGAGAATCTCCAGCTACCTCGTTCGCTTCCAGGAGCTCGCGGCGGACGTCGACTTCCAGGCCTGAGCTATAATCATCGCCGCCATGTCTAACACATCTACGCATCTCATCACTCCTCACGGAGGCCCCCTCAAGGACCTCATCGTTTCCCCGGAGCGGCAAGTGGAGCTGAAGGCGGCTTCGCGCGACTGGCCCTCATGGGATCTCACGCCGCGCCAGCTCTGCGACCTCGAGCTTCTCATGAACGGCGGCTTCTCTCCGCTGACGGGATTCATGGGAAAGGCGGACTTCGACGGCGTCGTCGCCGAGATGAGGCTCGCCGACGGTACGCTGTGGCCAATCCCCATCACCCTCGACCTGCCGGAATCCGCGGCGAAAGAGCTGAAGCACGGCTCGATGCTCGCCCTTCGGGACCCGGAAGGGGTCATGCTCGCCGCCCTGCGCGTCGACGAAGTCTTTCAGCCCGATCGTAAGGCGGAAGCAAAGGCCGTCTTCGGCACCGACAACCCGGAGCATCCGGGAGTCGCCCACACCGTCAATCGTTCGAATCCCTACTACGTCGGGGGGCGCATCGAAGGCCTCCAGCTTCCCTCCCACTACGATTTCCGCTCGCTTCGGAACACGCCAGCCCGGTTGCGTGAGGAGTTCACCCGCCTGGGATGGCGACGCGTGGTCGCCTTCCAGACTCGAAACCCGATGCACCGGGCCCACCTCGAGCTGACGCTTAGAGCGGCGCGGCAGGTGGAGGCGAACCTCCTGATCCATCCCGTCGTGGGGATGACCAAGCCCGGAGACCTGGATCACTACACCCGGGTGCGATGCTATCAGGCGATTTCCGCCGGTTACCCGCGTGACACGGCAAAGCTATCGCTGCTGCCGCTGGCGATGAGGATGGGGGGCCCGCGGGAAGCCGTATGGCACGCGATCATCCGGCGCAACTACGGCTGCACCCATCTCATCGTGGGGCGCGACCACGCCGGCCCCGGCGCCGACTCGAAGGGCAAGCCCTTCTACGGCCCGTACGACGCCCAGGAGCTCCTGAAGAAGCACGAAAACGAGCTCGGCGTCACCATGGTGCCGTTTCAGATGATGGTCTACGTCGAGGAACGCGATAGCTATTTCCCGGAGGACGAGGTTCCCAAGGACACCCGCGTCCTGAACATCTCGGGAACGGAGCTCCGCCAGCGGCTCGCGGAGGGGCGCGATATCCCCGAGTGGTTCACGTTCCCCGACGTCGTTCAGGAGCTCCGCCGCACGCATCCGCCGAGGCAGGACCAGGGCTTCACGCTCTTCTTCACCGGGCTTTCGGGGGCGGGGAAATCGACGATCGCGAACGTGCTCCTGGTCAAGCTCCTCGAGCGGGGGGGCAGGCCGGTCACCCTTCTCGACGGCGACATCGTCCGCAAGCACCTCTCCTCGGAGCTCGGGTTCTCGAAGGAGCATCGCGACATCAATATCCGCCGCATCGGCTATGTCGCCTCGGAGATCACCAAGAACGGCGGAATCGCCATCTGCGCCCCCATCGCACCGTACGATTCGGTGCGGAAGGAAGTCCGATCGATGATCGAGCCCGTGGGCGGCTTCATCCTCATTCACCTGGCGACACCGCTCGACGTCTGCGAGGGGCGCGACCGAAAGGGGATGTACGCCAAGGCCCGCCAGGGCATCATCAAGGAGTTCACCGGCATTTCCGATCCGTACGAGGAGCCGAAGGACGCCGAGATGCGGATCAATACCGCCGAGCTCAGCCCTGAGGAGGCGGCGCAGGAGATCGTCCTGCACCTCGAGAAGCTGGGCTACATGGGCGGCTGACCGCGGGCTGGTGTAAGAAGGGGGATGTGGAGATGGGAGGGATGAGGAGATAAGGCGACCGTCGGGAAGTCTTATCCCCCCCGCGGCCCCGCTTCGAGAGGTGGCCAGGCTATCCCCTCCTGTCCCCACATCCCCCTTGTTTTGGGAGTGTTCCTCAGCCGCGGTTGCGGTATAGCTTTTCGTCCACCGCCGCGGCCATCGTTTCCGGATCCGTTTTCAGCTCCAGGAAGTCGCGGATTCGCCTTGCCTCGCAAAGCGGATCTCCGATCACGTCCGAGTACGCCACCTCCAGCGTTTCGAACTGATCCGCGTGCTTCAGGAGGTATTTCACCCGCCAGAGGTGATTCTCCCAGAGCTCGAGCATGCGCTCGTCTCCGGATTCGTCCGCTTCGTTCCGGCGCTCGAGCATCTTCTTCTGGGACAAGAGCACCTCGGGGAGCGCGCGCTTCATGAAGATGACCTTGTAGTTGTTGGTCTCCGGGAGATCCTTCAGCAGAAACGAGATGATCTTGACGGCCTTTCCCCGGGCCTCCCGAACCCAGCCGCGGTCATCGTTCTCCTTGTAGAGATCCTTGACCCGCTCGTCCTCGAAATAGCCCTTGGGATTGTCCTCGCCCGCCTGGCGAATGCCGTCGGTCACCACGGGAACGCCGGCCGCGGCCAGCATCTGCATCGCCATCGAAGTCCCCGATCGCGGAAGACCGGAGACGACGATGACGGGCTCGCCGTAACGGAGGCGGCGATAGAGCTTCTTCATCGGCGCACATGATAGCCCGATTCGAGCGGGAAATTCCGCGGCGTTCGCGGTACACTACGCGGCCACAATGCCTCGGATACCGTCGATAGAAGCCCGCAGGGCGTTTGGAGCGGTCCTGTTCCTGACGGTACTGGCGTTCCTCGTCACGCCCCGACCCGCCTTCGCCTACATCGGACCGGGAGCCGGATTCGCGCTGCTGTCGTCGTTTCTCGTGGTCTTCACCACGATCCTCATCGCGCTTCTGTCGCTCCTCATCTGGCCTTTTCGCATGGCCTGGCGCTTCTTTCGACAGCGCTCGCGGGCGAAGCCCTGGGTCCGGCGCTTGATCATCGTGGGCTTCGACGGACAGGACCCGAAGCTCACCGAGAAGTTCATGAAGAAGGGTCTTCTTCCCAACTTCGAGAAGCTCGCGAAGATGGGCGGCTATCGGAAGCTCGAGACGAGCTACCCCTCGATATCGCCCGTTGCCTGGTCGTCCTTCGCCACCGGCACCAATCCGGCGCGACACAACATCTTCGACTTTCTCGATCGGGACCGGAAGACCTATCTTCCACTCCTCTCTTCGACACATATTGGAAGCGTCGAAAGATCGCTCAAGATCGGGCCCTATCGAATTCCTCTGGGAAAACCCGCGCTGCGCCTGCTCCGGAAGTCGAAGCCGTTCTGGACCATTCTCGGAGAGAACGACGTCTGGAGCACCGTGCTCCGCGTCCCCATCACCTTCCCGCCAGACAAGTTCAAAGGGGCTCAGCTCTCGGCGATGTGCGTTCCCGATCTCCTGGGGACGCAGGGCACGTTTCTGCTCTACACCACCCGGCCGGCGGAGAAGCGCTTCAAGGAAGGCGGAATCCGCGTAGAGCTCGCGCGCAACGGCGATCGCATGGAGACCCGGCTCCAGGGTCCGGAGAATCTCTTCCGCGATGGGAACCCTCCGCTCGAGATCCCGATGACCATCGACCTCGACCGCGGAAAAAAGAGAGCCCGTGTGTCGATCGCCGGAGAGAGTGTCGAGCTCGAGCCGAGAAAGCTCAGTGATTGGATCCCGCTGTCGTTCAAAGCCGCTCCCGCGATCAAGGTCTCGGGACTCTGCCGCATGATGGTGACCGAGATGGGCGAGCACTTCTCGCTCTATGTCACCCCCCTGAACCTCGACCCCGACAAGCCGGCTATGCCCATATCCCACCCGTCTTACTACGCCACTTACCTGGCGAAGAAGATCGGGCACTTCTGCACCCTCGGGCTCGCGGAAGACACCTGGGCGCTGAACGAGGGGGTCATCGACGACGCCACGTTCCTGAAGCAGACCTACGACATCGACAAGGAGCGGCAGGACATGTTCTTCGCCGCACTCGATCGGCTCCGCCAGGGAGCCCTGGTCTGCGTGTTCGACGCCACCGATCGCATCCAGCACATGTTCTGGCACTACCTCGAGGAGAACCACCCGGCGAACAACGGGAAAGGCATCGGGACCTCCGAGCACCGCAAGGCGATCGAAGAGATTTACAAGCACGACGACGTTCTCGTGGGCAAGGTGATGGCGAAGATGAAGCCCGGCGACGTCCTCATGGTGCTCTCGGACCACGGGTTCAACTCGTTTCAGCGCGGCGTGAACCTGAACGGGTGGCTCTTGAAGGAGGGGTTTCTCGCTCTCAAGGACGGCGCCGACGGCAGCTCCGAGTGGCTGAAGGACGTCGACTGGAGCCGCACGAAGGCCTACTCCCTGGGTTTGACGGGAATGTTCCTGAACATCGAGGGCCGCGAGGCGAACGGCATCGTGAAGCCCGGAGCCGACGCCCAGGCCGTCAAGAAAGAGATCATCTCCCGCATGCGCGGCCTCGAGGACGAAGCCCGGGGTGTCGTGGGAATCCAGGAAGTCTTCGACACCGCCGCGATCTACGAAGGTCCGTACCAGGAGAACGCCCCCGATTTCATCATCGGCTACGCGAACGGGTACCGCATCTCCTGGGACTGCGCCACGGGGATGGTGTCGGGGCCGGTGTTCGAGGACAACGTGAAGGCCTGGAGCGGGGACCACTGCGTCGACCCGAGGCTCGTTCCCGGGGTCTTGTTCTGCAACTATGCCGTCGGTTCTGAGAGCCCCTCTCTCGTTGACATCGCCCCGAGCGTTCTCGCGATGTTCGGCGTCTCCCCTCCCAAGCACATGGAGGGCAAAGCCCTCTTCACCCGGGAGAGCTTCCAGGCAAGTCGATGAGGATCCCGCTCTCCCTGCTTCTGATTGCCGCGCTCGGGGGCGGCTGCTCCCGCGGCAACGGGGGCGGAGCCGCTCCCGGAAAACGGGTCATCATCCTCGGCTTCGACGGTCTCGACTACGAATACACGAAGAGGCTGATGGAGGAAGGCAAGCTTCCCAACTTCTCGCGGGTGGCTCGCGAGGGAAGCTTCGGACCTCTCGAGACCGCGATCCCGCCCCAGAGTCCCGTCGCCTGGTCGAACTTCATCACCGGAATGGATTCCGGCGGACACGGCATCTTCGACTTCGTCCACCGGAAGCCGGACACCATGACGCCGTATCTTTCCGCGAGCGAAGTCACCGCGGGAGGAAGGACGCTGAAGTTCGGGAAGTGCCAGTTTCCCTTGAGTGGAGGGTCCGTCGAACTTCTGAGGCGCGGCCGCGCCTTCTGGGAGGTCCTTTCGAACCACGGCATCGAGACCACCGTAATTCGGATGCCCGCGAACTTTCCTCCCTCGGGGACCGCGACCCGCGAGCTATCGGGGATGGGCACGCCCGATATCCGCGGGACTTACGGAGAGTTCTCGTTCTATACCTCCAAGCTCTTCGCCTTCGCGGGAGAGGACATCGCCGGCGGCGATGTCTACGAGGTGGATATCTACGATGGGGTCGTCGAAGCGAAGCTCTACGCCATGGACAACCCTTTCCTCATCGAGACCGAGAAACTCACGTCCGACTTCACGGTGTACCTCGACCCGGTGGACCCCACGGCGAAAATCGTCGCTGGAAGCGAGGAGGTCGTTCTGCGCGAGGGCGAATGGAGCGGCTGGGTGCCCGTCGAGTTCTCATTCAGCCCCTGCTGGCTCGGCGGACTCTCGGGAATGGTGCGCTTCTACCTGAAGTCCGTCCGCCCCGATTTCGAGCTCTACGCATCCCCGGTCCAGATGGATCCCATGGCGCCGGCGCTTCCGATCTCGACACCGGAGGACTACGCGGCGGAGCTCGCGAAGGCCACGGGGCGTTTCTACGTCCAGGGGATGCCGGAGGACACGAAGGCGCAGGAGAGCGGGGTCCTCTCCACCGAGGAGTTCCTGGCCCAGGCGCGCATCGCGGGGAAGGAGATCGCGGATGAGTTTCCGTACGTTCTCGATCATTTCGAGGACGGCCTGCTCTTCTTTTACGTCGGCAACGTGGACCAGATCAGCCACGTGATGTGGAAAGTCTTGGATCCGGGACATCCGACCTACGATCCCGAAGTCGATCCACAGCACGCCGGCCTTATCGAGGAGCTCTACGTCGGACTCGATGGAATGGTGGGACAGGCCCTCGAGCGGCTCGCGCCGGAGGACACCCTGGTCGTCATGTCGGACCACGGGTTCGCTTCCTGGCGGCGAGCGTTCCACTTGAATGCCTGGCTCAGGGAGAAGGGGTTCCTCGTGGTCAAGGATCCCGAGATGGAGAACGACCCGGGAGTATTCGCCAACGTCGACTGGGCGCATACCCGCGCCTACGGCGTCGGGATCAACGCCCTCTACATCAACGTGAAGGGCCGGGAGAAGAACGGGGTCGTGCCCGAGGAAAAGCGGAAGGCCCTCATGGACGAGATCGCGGCGGCGCTCCTCGCGGAGATCGACCCCAAGACCGGAGAGCCGGTCGTGACCAAGGTGTATCCGCGCGAGGAGACCTACGAAGATCGGGGTGAGCTCGAGATTGGACCCGACATCGTCGTTGGCACGGCGAAGGGAACGCGGATCTCGGGCCACTCGGCCCTGGGCGCGGTGGGTAAGGAAGTCCTCAGCGACAACGTCGACGAGTGGAGCGGCGACCACGAGATGGATCACGAGACCGTTCCCGGAATCCTCCTGACCAACCGCCACCTCAAGAAGCCCGCTCCCCGGCTCCAGGACCTGGCGCAGTCGGTGCTCCTGGCGTTCGGAATCGACGAGCCGATTCAGCCTCGAGAAAGGGAAGACTGAAATGTTCGGTGGAAACGTCAAGCTCGACAAGGACCTTCTCGCCCGGGTGAAGAAATACGCGGACATCGCGGGCTACTCCTCGGTAGAGGAGTTCATCTCCCATGCCCTCGAGAAGGAGCTGGCGAAGCTCGAGGACGCGGGCTCCGAAGAGGAGATCAAGAAGCGCCTGAAGGGCCTCGGCTACATCTCCTGATTCGATGTCCATCGTCAACGCCGTTCTCCGCGCGCTCGTGGACGGACTCCTCTTCCCTTTCAGGGGACTCCCGCCCATCGTCGGACTCACCGTCGTCTCGCTCCTGACCTCGATTCTGCTGCTCGTGGTCTTCAAGAAGACGTCGAACCAGAAGGCGCTCGAGGCGGTCAAGCGGAAGATCCACGCCTGCCTCTTCGAGATTCGCCTCTTCAACGACGACTTTCGATCGATCTTCCGCGCCCAGCTCGAGATCCTGCGCCACAACCTGACGTACCTTCGCTACTCGACCGTGCCCATGGTCTGGACCCTCCCGCCGCTGGTGCTCCTGATCGCGCAGCTTCAGTTTCACTACGGCTACGAGAGCCTTCACGTCGGCCGACCGGCCCTGGTAAAGGCCACGCTGCGGGCCGCCGACGAGGACGCCTCGAAGCCCGCGATTCGGCTCGAGGCGTCGGGCCCCGGGCTCGAGGTCCAGGAGCCTCCGATCTGGATTCCGTCCCTTCGTGAGATGGCATGGCGCATCGAGCCCCGCTCCAAGGGCGACTACGAGCTCCGTGTGGTGAACGGAAGCGAATCGGTGACCAAATCGGTTCGGGTAATGGACGGGCCCGACTTAGTCGTCCGCCGGTCGCCTCTCCGGGTCCGGGGGTTTCTCGACGAGCTCCTCTACCCCGCCGAGCCTCCGCTTCCGAGCGGCGCTTTCGAGTCCGTCGCCGTGACCTACCCCGAAGCGGACGTCGACGTCTTCGGCATCGAGCTCCACTGGATGATCGTGTACTTCGTGCTCTCGATTGCCTTCGCGTTTCTGCTGCGCGGGACCTTCAAAGTCACGATTTGACGACGACCGGCGAGTGGAAATCGTGCTAGCATAATCGCGAAGTGCGGGAAAGCCGCCATTCAAGGAGACGAAGTGGGAAAGAAACTGTACGTGGGCAATCTTCCTTATGACACCGGAGAGCAGGATCTCGAGCAGCTCTTCAG
>DAISKN010000103.1:0-4149 GCA_036820975.1 Acidobacteriota bacterium
TCGCTGGTTGAAGCTCTTTTCCGGAACCTTCGCCATTCTCTCCACCGGGTTCATCGTCTTCGTGATGTTCGCCTGGCCGTTCATCGACGCCTGGATTCGAAGGAAGACCCGGTTCACCGAGGCGAGCGTATGGATCGGGATATTCGCCGTCTTCAGCATCATCGGGCTTACCGTCTGGGAAGCGCTCGTCGAGCATTGAGGAGCAAGGGATGACCCTGGATCAGAAACGAATCGTGATTGCCGTCCTCGCGATCTTCTTCCTGCTCTCCCTCATACTGGTGCAGAGCATCGAAGTGGCGCGGAGGTACGAGGAGGTGGGACTGGTCCGCGCGAACGTGGCCGTTCCCGCAACGTCGAGAAACTGCGTCGATTGCCACGGCCAGTCGACTCCAGGGATCATCGACCACTGGAAAGGCTCCACCCACGCCTCGACGGGAGTCGGCTGCGTCGACTGCCATCAGGCGCGAGACGGCGACGCGGATGGCTTCCTTCACTACGGGCGCCTCATCGCCACCGTGGTGACCCCTCGGGACTGCTCGCGATGCCACCAGCAGGTCTTCGAGGAGTTCTCACGGAGTCATCACGCCGCCGCGGGGAACATCCTCGCTTCGCTCGACAACTTTCTCGCCGAGACGGTGGAGGGGGCGAGAATGCCGTTCGACCCTCATTCGCCCACCCCGGGGATGGCGGTGGACCAGGTGAACGGCTTCGCCTCCGCGTTCTCGGGATGCCAGCAGTGTCACGGAAGCAAGGTGGCGCTGCGGTCGACCTCCGGGGGAATGGTGACCGCGGACGACCTCGCTCCGGATGCCAATGGGCTTCCCACGAACGCCGAGGCCCTGGGACGCGTTCTCAGGGACGAGAACGGAAAGCCGGTTCTTCACTCCGGTACCTGGCCCAACACCGGCATCGGGCGTCTGAACCTGGACGGATCCCGCGGGTCGTGCAGCGCCTGCCACAGCCGCCACGATTTCTCGCCCAGGAGAGCGCGCCAACCCGAGAACTGCGGGAAGTGCCACCTCGGCCCCGATCATCCGCAGAAGGAGATCTACGAGGAATCGAAGCACGGCGTCGCCTACCGCGACCTGCGCGAGCAGATGAACCTCGACGCCAGGGATTGGGTGCTGGGACGGGACTACTCCCAGGCGCCTACCTGCGCCTCCTGCCATATGTCGGGCAACCTCCGCAACGACGGACGCATCACCCACGACCCGGGCGAGCGCATTTCGTGGAGCAACCGGCCTCCGGTGAGCCTGGTCATGGATACCGACCAGAACCACGCGATCGTCACCGCGACCGATCCCGCGGAGCGACGGAGGCTCACCGTGGACACGGCGGAAGCCAAGCGGAGCCGCATGAAGAACGTCTGCTCGCACTGCCATACCCCGGACTACGTGAACTCGTTCTACCGGCAGTACGACGATTTCGTGATCCTGTACAACGAGAAGTTCGCCAAGCCCGGTCAGGCGATCATGGCGTCGCTCGAGCAGCAGGGGCTCCTCACTCCCACCCAGTTCGACGAGAAGATCGAGTGGACGTGGTTCTACCTCTGGCACCACGAAGGAAGGCGCGCGCGTCATGGGGTCTCGATGATGGCCCCGGATTACACCCACTGGCACGGCATGTTCGAAGTGGCCGAGCGGTTCTACGCGGAGCTCGTTCCCGAGGCCCGGCACCTGGCGGCGGAGGCGGGAGCCCGCGGGCAGGGCGCGGCGGCGCGCGCGGTGAACCAGGTGATCGACGGAATTCTCGCGCGTCCCGAGCACGCCTGGTTCGAGCAGGGCGCGGACGAGGCGGCCCAGCGCATTCGCGAAGCCATGCGGGAGAAGTACGGGCAGACCCGCTGAGTCGGAAGAGGATCCTGAGGTGCTACTGCTGCTGTGGGTCACGGCCTTGACGGCGTCACTGCCGAAGCTGCAAGAGGGGAACGTGCCCTCGGGTCCGGTGTCCGGGCGCGAAGGTGCTTTCGCGATTCTCGAGGTCCAGGTCTCGGCCGCCGGGAATGTCACCGATGCGGTCGAGATCGGCGGAGCGGCTGAAATCGCGGATCTCCTGCGCCAGCACGTCGTGGAATGGCGGTTCGAGCCGGCGAGGACCGAAAGCGATGAGCCCGTCGCCTCGACGGTGCTGGTGGCGCTCGTGAACCGGGCGCCCGCTCTCGCCGGCTCGATTCCGCCCCTCCCGAAAACGCCGAGGCCGGCCGAAGCCTCGTCCGAGACTCCCTACCCGGAGAGGATTGCGATGCCGCCCCTTCCTCCTCAAGCGAGCCTGCCGGGCGTCGTCCTTCTCGAGGTCGAGGTCGGGAAAGACGGCGGGGTGGCGTCTGCCGCCGTCGTGCGCACATCGGACGGCTTCGACGGGGTCGCACTCGACACCATCGAGAGCTGGAAGTTCGCGCCCGCGACACAGAACGGCGTCTCCGTGGCCGCACGTGCCTACATCCTCTTCGCGTTTCGTCCACCGCGCCGGCTGCCGTAGCCTGGCCGCGCTATGAGAAGAAGTTGAGGCGCCCGTGAGCGAACCGGTGGACTATGGCCGGATGATCTCGCGTCACATGGACCGCCTCCTTTCTATCTTTCCCACCGAGAAAGTGGACCGCGTCCTTCAGCTGAGCCAGTTGAGGCTCGGGGAACGAGGAGTGGTTGCATCCACAGAAGGCCCGGCTTCCGCCGAGGCCGCCTCCCGTTACAAAGAGGCTCTGCGTCAGGTCTTTGGCGAGGGGGTTTTCGCCATGGCCCGCGTGAACTTCGTTCAGAGCGGGTGCCGCTGCAAACACTGCCGGGAAGAGGTCAAGTAGCGCCGGGGTCTCACGGAACCTACGTTGGAGCCAGGGTCCTTCGTCCAGTTCAATCCACTTCAACGTCAAGTAGGTGGCGCTGATTCTTTGGCTGGGGCTTGGCGGCTCTGGATTGAATCGCGGGGTCGCGGCCCCGGCGAGCTCAAAAGCCGAGCTCCGTCCACACCCACAGCTTGCTCGTATCGGTTGAGAAACCTTCCGCGCGATAGAAAGCCACCTGGACGCCGAAGGCCTGCTTCCAGGAGGTAGAGAAGACTCCCCGCGCGTCGAACTCCGTCCCATAAGGGTTACCTCCGGTGTCCGCGCTGAAATCGTGGTAGGCCACCGTCCAGGCGAGCGACCGGACCCGACCCTCACCACTTGCGTACCAGTCCACGAGACCGTTCGGCGGGGTCGTCAGGAGCTTGTCGGCCCAGCCGTTGAACTTGAAGAGAGTCGCGAGCGGAGTCTGGAAGGCCCCGTTCCCGGGAGAGCCGCCGAGAAGCTCGCGGCCGACCTTGAGCGTGAGCTTCCCCGATAGGCCGACACCCCCGACGAGATGGAGGTA
The DNA here is from genome assembly GCA_036820975.1 of Acidobacteriota bacterium. GTDB lineage: Bacteria > Acidobacteriota > Vicinamibacteria > Marinacidobacterales > SMYC01 > DAISKN01. The sequence goes on from DAISKN010000103.1 coordinate 3,345, forward strand.
GTCGGCGTCGCGCTCGGCGGGATTCTCGCCGAAGTCCGCCTGCTTCGCGTACTGAGCCTCGAAGAGAAGGCGATGCTTCTCGGAGAGCGGGCGACTACCGGAGATCTTTCCGCCGTAGCTCTGGCTCGAGAGAGGAGCATCCACCGCTTCGTCGTAGTCCAGGAGGTAGGAGAAGAGCTCGAGGGAGAGGTTCGGGTCGAGGGCGACGAGGGCGTTCAGAAAGTGCGAGCTCATGCCCTTCCCGCCTCCATCGATGCGAATCACTTTGTCGGCGAAGGTATAGGACAGGGTCGTCCTCGGCAGCGAGCGATTCGAGAGATGGATCGCGTCGAACGCCTGGTGGTTCTGCCGCCAGTTCACGTCGCCGACGAAGCGGTGGTCCCCGTAGGTGATCTCTCTCCGCCCCACGTCGAGCGTGGTGTCGAAGGCGTCGAGCCTCGCGTAGACCTGCTGCATTCGGGTCTGTGAAGGATCCACCACCGCCGGGCGGTCGGAGACGCCGTTCGCAAGGCCCCCGGCCCCCCGATTGTCGAAGAGGTCGTCGCCGATGGCGGCCACGTTCTGGGCCTGGAGGAAGAAGCTGAAGCCCCGGTAGGGAAGGGTTCGATATCCGAGGACGGTCCGAAGCGTCGACGCATGAGCCTCCTCGTCGTAGGCAACGTCGTCGACGAGCTCGTAACGGTAGCGTAGAGCTACCGAGGGCGTCCCTTTGGTGAGAGCGTCGACGAGCGGCTCGGTGTCCTGCGCCTGGAGGGCCTGGGAGATGGAGAGCGGTGGCACGAGTGCCGGCACTCGCCTCGTACGC
>DAISKN010000103.1:4159-8972 GCA_036820975.1 Acidobacteriota bacterium
GGGAAGGGGCGTGGTCATTCGAGGCTCCGGGCAGCGGGTCCACGGTTCTGGAGCTCCGCGTGTTCGGATCCTGGTCCTTGGCCCAGCCGGTGACATGAAGAAAATAGTCCCTCTCTTCACCGTCACCAACAGCGGGGAGGTTACGAGCGTCGAAGGCGAGCGTCACTTCGTCCCCCGGCGCCATCACCACCAGGTGGCCATCCGCGCTCGAGACCAGCGGGGCCACGTCGCCGTACCGCGTATAGCGACCCGATACGGCATTCCAAGGCGCCTGGGGAAGCAGCCTCTCGTAGTCATAACGCTCAGGCTTTCCCTCCTCGCGCCCGACTTCGGAGAACCCGCGGTAGTGCAAGTCGGCCGCGATGGGCACGAGAGATCGGGTCACGACCCCCGCGTCGCTCGCTGGCTCGGCGAAGGAAGCCTGGTCCCAGTACACGGCGAAGTTCGTCACCACCCGCACGCGTCGATCGGAGGAGAGAAAGACCCCGGACAGGTCGGCGACGAGGGTGCGATCGATGCCCGAGGGCAAGCCCAGGTCTTCGATGACCGTCCTCCACTCCCCCGAGAGATCCTTTACTTGCAGGCGGGGGGCCAGGAGCGACAACCTGTCGTTCCCGGAGAGCGCCTTCATGCTGCTGGAGCTCGGCCAGTAAACCCAGCCCGAAAGGAGCAACCAGAGCGGTGAGCCGTCCGGCGCGGCGGGCGGAGTCAGAATCAGGGCGTGCTCTTCGGCGAACCCGGAGACTCGATCGCGGGTGAAGCCATCGACGTACGCGGAATCCGCCTCCCTCAGGCGCGCGGCGACGTCTTCTCCTCGATCGTTCGTCGCCTCGACGGCAGGCTCGGGTGTCGAGACCGGGTACAACCGGAAGGGCTCGAAGGGGGGCGGCGAAAATTTCTCGTCGGTGTAGAGCGCGATTCCGCGAGGGCGGTCGACCGCGAGAAGCTCGAGGGAGTCGAGGTAGGCCAGCTCCCGGAGCTCTTCGGTGATCTGGAAGACGATCTTCCCCTCTCGCTCCACCATCGCTCCCTTCGGGATGCGCACGTAGTCCTCGGAATTGGGCGTGAGGATGCTCCCGTCGGGGAGGATCTCTCCCAGCGGCGCTCGTCCCACGACGTCGGTCAGGAAGCGGAAACGCTGCCCGTCCCAGACGTAGAGGAAGGGGCAGGAGCTCGTCTGGCGATCTTCTTCCTGGATCCTGTGCGTCTCCCCGATGGGCACGTCGATCAGGTTCTGAATCACCCCGTTGGTCCAGGTCACCCTCACCACGTCCAGGCGCTCTCGATCTCCGGTGAACAGGGTGACGGGATGCCCGGGGTAGATCTCCTTGTGATAGAAGCGGCCCGCCTTCAGCTCCAGCACCGCTCCCACCGCCTGACGGTTGGTTCGCTTGCCTTCGAGGATGACACGGACGAACCGGGGGCTCGCGGTTTTCGTCGACCCGAGGAGTCGAACCGTACCGTCGCTTCCCGCGACCAGTCTCTCGATCGAGCCGTCTCCGTCGAGATCCGAGGCGTCGTGAGGGGCGACGTTGGTCTCGACCTGGTGGAAGCGCCCCTGTCGATTGAGGAACAGGGCGGCGGACGATTCGTCCGAGGCCCTGACGTCGAGCCAGCCGTCCCGATCGACGTCTACCGCCTCGACCCGCAGTCGTCCCTTTGCCTCGAGGCCGTGTCCGACAGAGAGGGGAGGGGCTCGAAGAGCACCCCCCTGGTTCTCGAAAAGGAGGGCCTCGTTGGAGTCCAGGATGGCGAAAACGTCCGAGAAGCCGTCGTCGTTGAAGTCCGCCGCCACCGCCGCTTGCGGCGCCTCGCGGGCCTCGAGAGTGCCGACGCGGGAGAACGCTCCATCCCCCTCGTTCCGCAGAACGTCGATCCGCTTCCCGGGGCCCGCGAGCAGCAGGTCGATCTGGCCATCGTTGTCGAAATCCTGCGCGAGCGCGAACGCCGGCGCGGGTGCGGCCGCGATTCCCGCAGAGGCGCTCTGGTCCTCGAATCGGCCGCCGCGGTTTCTATAAAGATGATGCTCGCTCTCTCCCCAGACGTAGAGCGAAGGGGCTCCGGAGTTCTCGTCGTCGAGGAACAGCGCACCCCGGCCCGCCCGCGACGTGGATAGGCCTGAAGCTCGAGTGAGGTCCTCGAAACCGCCGCCGCCCGGATTCCGGAGGAGTCGGTTCTCTCCGCAGGGGACGGTGACGAAGGCGTCGATTCTTCCATCGGCGTCGTAGTCGCCCATCGCGAGCGCCACGCCGTCTTCGCAGCCGGTGGCGAGGATATCGGTCAAGACCGCCGGCTCAGGGCGGACCTCGACCGAAGAAGGCATCGGAGCCGGACTCCGGGGGGGCTCTACGCGGGCGTAGCGGCCGTTCTCGAGCGCGGTTTCCGTGAGCGCGACGTTCGGGGTTTCCTTGCGGACTCTCTCGAACTCGGGGAAATGCTCCTGTGCTTCCGCCCTCCGTCCCTGCTGCGCGAGAAGCGTCGCGTAACGGAACAGGGCGCTGACGTAGAAGTTCTGGCCGCGCGCGTGGCCCAGGTCGAGCAGGCGCCGGAACGCCGCCTCGGCTTCCTCGACCCGGCGCATCGACGAGAGTACCGCGCCGACGTTGTAGGTCGTGCAAGGGTCCCGGGGGTCGCGGGCCGCGACTTTCTGGAACGACTCGAGGGCGAGAGGATAGCGGAGCGCTCGCTTGTGGAGGACGCCCAGTCCGAAGTCCACCTCGATCAGCCCGGGCTCCATCTGACCGGCGGTGGTGAAGGCGGCGAGCGCGCGGTCCTCCTCCTGGTTCTGGAGACGAGCCATGCCCAGGTTGAAGTAGTCCCGTCCCGAGACGGAGTCGAACGCGAGCGTCTTTTCGAGCTCGGACGCGGCGAGCGCGTACTCACCGCGTTCGTAATGGGCTTTTCCGAGGTTGCGGTAGCGCTGCAGGTCGAAGGCGCCCTGCGCCAGCACCAGCAGGATCAGGATTCTCACGAGCCACCCCGGGCGGTTGCGAGAAGGATATCGACCTCGCCATCCTCCTCCCTCACGCTGACCCCGACTGCGTTATGAGGCTCGTCGGACGACGGGATGTGGGCCCACTCGACGAAGTCTATCCCTTCCCGGTTCCTCAGAACCACGCTTGGCTCGAGGTGGCTCGCCTCGAACCCTCCCATGGCGAACAGCAGATCGAGCCATCCATCGGAGTCGACGTCGAAGGCCTCGGCCTCAACGACGCCGTATTGCCGGTCGAGACCGACCTTCGAGGTGATCTCGATGAAGCGCTTTCCGCCCTCGTTCTCGAAGAATCTCGGCGTCAGGGTCTTCGCGCGACCGGAGGGCGAGAGAAGCCGACGCAGCGAGAGCGCGAGGGGACAGTGTGCGGTGACGAGGAGATCTGGATCCCGGTCCCTATCGAAATCGAAGAACAGCGCGCTCAATCCCTCTCCCCCGACGCCGCCCAGGCCTACCTCCTCGGTCACATCGGTGAAACCGGCGCCGTCGTTCCGGAAGAGGCGCCCTGGCTTCTTCCAGAACACGAGGAACAGGTCGAGATCTCCGTCGGCGTCGTAGTCGGAGCAGGCGCGGTCGACGGGCGTCCCCTCGATGCGAAGGCTTCGTTCTTCCAGGCAAGCCGCCTCCGGCGCCGCGAACGGCTCCTCGACCGTTCGTCCCATCGAGATCCGGTTCGGAATCTCGATGCGAAACGACTCCGGGACGCCCTCGGGATAGCCGCCCATGCGGCGCGCGGTCCAGTAGAGGAAGACGAGCGCGCGGATGTGGGCGCTCTCGAGAGGCGTCAGCTTGGCGCTGAGCTCGACGTCTCCTTCCGAAGCGACCCCGCGACCGGTGATGGCTTTCTCCCGGGCGCTCGATTCCAGAACGCGAGTAAAGAACTGGACGGCATCGTCGTCCTTCTTCTCCTGAAAGGCGACGAGCCCCGCGAGAAACGCGCCCTCGGGAGAGCTCATGTCCGAGGCGACACGAAAGAGGCGGCTCGCCTCGGAGAGGCTTCCGAGGTCGAGCGCGAGGGCCCCGCGGCTCAAGAACGGGCCGCTGTGCTCGCGGTTGATTGCCTCGGCCCGCAAGAATGCGGCCGTGGCAGCCTCGGGGTCGGGGACACTTCCGGGGGCCCTTCGAGCGAGAATGGATCCGAGCTGGGACCATCCGCGCCCGCTCTCGGGATTGACGGTCGTGAGCCGGCGCAGCACTTCCGCGGCTTCGAGATATCGTCCGGACTCCTCGAGCGAGATCGCGAGATAGAAGAGAGAGTCCTCGTGCTCGGGATCGATCTCGAGCGCCTCGCGGAAGAATCTCGCGGCGCTTTCGTAATCACCGCCGGTGCGCGCCTCGGCACCCTGCCGATAGGCCTTCCAGAACCCGCGGATTCGCTCCGCACCGTCGGACGGGGAGGCGGTCTTGTCCTCTTCAGCCCCCCGAGTTCGAAGAGCCGTGGCGACGGCGAAGAGCGCGAGGACGCTCGCCGCCGTCAGCAGCAGTGACCGCTTCACCGCGACTCCTCGCTGACAACGAGCCTCTGGCGGGCGGGAACGTCTTTCTGGACCACCCGAGCTCCGTTCGGGAAGACGACTACGACCTCGTCCACTCGCTCCGCGGCTCCGAGGCCGAAATGGGCCTCGGAGGCGCTTTGGCTGAGATAAGAGGGCTGAGCGCCGATGTGGATGGTCTGCGATCCAGTCCCGACCCTGGCCGTGACCTTGGCGCCCACCCCGAATCGGTTCTTCCCCGGTGAACGGACTTCGACGTCGAGCCAGGAGCCTCGATTCCCGCCGTCGTTTCGGAGCAGGAGCGCCCCTTCGCCGTGATTCACGAGCA
>DAISKN010000103.1:8982-13572 GCA_036820975.1 Acidobacteriota bacterium
CCGTCATTGTCGTAATCCGCGAACGCCGCCCCGCGGCTCACGTGAGGAATCCGGAGCGCGTCTCCGCTCGCCGGCGCCACGTCGAAGAAACCCCGCTCGGGACCGGCGTTCCAGAAGAGAAAGCTGGTCATGGGCGCGAGCCGTTCCCGGTTCTCTTCCTGCTGGAACGTGCTGCCGTTGGCGGCGAAAAGGTCCGGCCGTCCGTCGTTGTCGAAATCGAAGAAGAACGTTCCCCAGCCGACGTGGTCGAGCGCTATCTGTCCGAGGCCCACCATATCGGCGACGTCCATGAATCGCAGGTCGCCTTCGGGCTCCTCCTTTCCGAAGGAGAGCCTCAGGTTCGAATAGAGCGCGTTCTCCTGCGCGATCCAGTGGGTGACGTGCATGTCCTGATCGCCGTCGCCGTCCCAGTCTCCCACCGCGAGGCCCATCGCCCCCCGGTAGTCGGCGACCCAGGCCTCATGGGAAATGTCCTCGAATCTTCCGTCTCCGAGGTTCCGGTAGAGGGCGTTGTCGGACACGTCGTTGGCAACGTAGAGATCGATCTTCCCGTCCTCGTCGAAGTCGCTCCAGGCGGCGGAAAGGCTCCTTCCATCCGGATTGGAGACTCCGGCTCCCTGCGCGACTTCGGTGAAACCTCCGTCTCCCTGGTTGCGGAGAAGGAGGTTTCTCTCCGGCGGATAGGAGGACGGGTTCAGAGTGTAGGGCACGATGGCTTGATACTGTCGGGTCCCCTCAACCGCGTCTTCCGGCCGATAGCCGTACTGAACGTAGCCGCACACGTAGAGATCGAGATCGCCGTCGGAATCGTAGTCGGCCCAGGAGACTCCGGTCCAGAAGCCCTGGTGGCCGCCGAGGCCCGAAGCGTCGGTGACGTCGTCGAACGAATCGCCCCCTTCGCTGCGATAAAGCCGGAGCTCTCCGAAGCCGGAAACCACGAGGTCAAGAAAACCGTCGTCGTTCCAGTCGGCCCACGCGGCCCCCATGCCGGTCATTGCCCCTCCGAGACCGCTCGTCGCGGTTGCATCGGAGAAGCGGCCGCCGCCGTCGTTGTGGTAGAGGCGGTTCGTTGCCGGCGAATGCCGTCTCTCCTCGTCGCTCCGCGTGAGGGGGCCCGAGACGTTCACCAGGAACAGATCGGGGAGGCCGTCGTTGTCGTAATCACCGAAGGCGGCTCCAGAACCCATGTCTTCGGGAAGCTGAGTGGAGCGGACGCCGTCGAAGTGACGAAAGAAAATCCCCGCGTCGAGAGTGGCGTCGGTGAAGGTCACGCGGGGTCGGTCTTCCGGCAGATCCCGCGTGAGAGAGCTCGTGATTCCTTCGACGTCCTCACCGCCCCTGTAGGGGGCCGCTTCCTGCCGGAACCAGAGAACGAGGAGCGTCGCGGCGACGGTGAGAGCGAGCCCCGAGGCTCCATACAGGGCCATGAGCCTCTTACGCTTGGCGAGCACGATCAATCCGTCGCGTAGCGGGTGATCAACACATCCTTGACCGCCGTCGCCATCTCGGTCACGGGCGACGTCAGATTGTTCTCGCGGCCGTACATGAAGTTCAGGAGGTACTGATCGACTTTCCGATAGAGAAGCCGGGCGCGGACGCGCAGCCTCGTTGCTTCTATGGGAGCCTCGACCTCCAGGCTCTCGTTGGGAAAGCCCTTCTTTACGCGCCTGAGATCGGGGCAGTCGACGTCATAAGTCGCAGTGTCGGAAAAACCGGGAAACAGCGCTCGCCGGTGACGAACCCCCACCATCTCCCAGAGGTTGTGGCGGTCGATGAGATTGCCCTGGGAATCGACGGGCTCGGCCTTGAAGATGAAGCTTCCGGGGGCGATGAACCCGTCTGCGCCCACGGTCCCGCTCGAGAACAGCACCCGTCCCGAGTCGTCCTCGACCACGATCTCTACCCAGGATTGGATGATGTCGAGAGGACCGGTGGGATAGTCGTGTCCCACTTTGTTCGAAGTGATCACGACCTGAATCGGCAGCCTCTCGCCGGGCCGGACCGACTCTCTGGTGACGAGCTCGATTCCGACGGCAGCGCCTTTCGTCCACTTGTCGGCGATCTCGGGAATCTCGATCTGTCCTTTCAGCCACCGGTCGATGAGCGACACCTGCTCCTCCCAGCCGGGGAGGTCGAGGAGCGCGGGCATCATCTGGTTCGCCCCCAGGAAACGATGGCTCCGGTGCTTGCCGTCCGAGCCGCTCCGGTTGTAGTCCGCGGCATCCCCGGAGGCGGGGTCGCTCGAGGCGGTGAGCGGCATGTGGCACTCGCGGCACTCGATGGTCTTCCTCGGATCTCCCGCGTGATTCCAGCGGCTCTTGCGCCAGTTGTCGTACTGGTTCTGGAGCTGCACCCAGCCGACGCGGTTGATTTCCTGATCGATGAACTGCTTGTGACAGGAAGCGCAGTACTCGGGCGCCTTGAAGAGGGTCTTTCCGAGCGAGCGCACGTGCTCGCGGGGATAGGCGCGGATGAGGAAATCGCGGGCGAAGCGAAGGACTCGCCCTGGATTCTGGTCGTGCGCGATCTCGAAGAGATAGCGCACCGGCTGGCCCATGACGAAGTTGGCGTTTCCCTTTACGTCCACTTCACGAATCGCATGGCAGGAGAGGCAGGAGACGCCTTCCTGATAACCGGCGAGGCCGGTAAGCTTGCGCGGATCCGTGAAGATGTTCTTCGTCCCCGAGAAAAGAGAGATGGGATCGTGGCAGCCTCCACAGTAGCGGGTGGAGTCGGGGCCGTTCTGCTCCGCCATGTTCAGCTGAATTGCCTGGAATGCCGTGTCCATCGCCGCGTAGCGGTGGGCGCTCACCTGCCACTCGACGAAGATCTGATCGTGACATCCCGCGGTGCCGCAGCCCTCGGAGCCGGCGAGCAGACGCGAGTCGTAGGCCTTTCCCGTCGCGGTGGCCGCGAGGGACGGCGCGAACGGACGGTCGGGGCCGAAGGCGTAGCTGTAATCCGGAGGAAGCTCCTCCGACAGTCGGGGTGGCGCGTAGGCATAGACGAGAAACGCCACGCCCACGAGGGCCGCCGCCGTCGCGACCGTCACCGTCTTTCCGTGGGTCACCATGCCGACGAGATGGGCATTTCGGTCGCGGACCACGATGGCGAGGATGTGCGGGGCGACGAACGCGAGGATGGCGAAAGTGGTGACGATATGGACGGTGTCCCAGGCGTAGCCGATCCTCGGGCCGACGAGCGCCTGGGCGGTGAGCACCAGGCCGGAGACGTTACAGAGAGCTAGGACGAACAGGCCGACATATCCCGCGAGCTTGATGTGGGTCATCTGGTGCCGGCGATAAGCGAGCCAGTGAGACAGGAGGTAGTAGCTTACAGGGAGGAAGAGCACCACTCCGGCGAGAGTGTGGGCGAGCACCAGGAATTGGTTCGGTACGCTGAATGGCAGCACCCAGATGGAGAGTCCGGAGAGAGTCATCCCCACCAGAAAGGCCGAGGTCGCCCGGGCGAGGGCAAGACTCCACTGATGATCCCGGTCGATACGACTGGTCATGAAAAGCCTCCCGTCTCGAAGGCACACCAAGACAACGTCGGCGATGCAAGGAGCGTGCCTGTCAAGAGTAAGTACTTACTCACCTGAATGGAGGTCTTGGATTCCATCGAGCGGAAGGGGAGCGCAGAATTCCGCAGTCCTGAGGGAATTGACCTTACGCCAGGACCCCAAAAAAACCGGACCGGGCGGTCCGGTACTTGAAAGTAGGAGGCAGCGTTCCGGGTTACTGAACGTGGTGGGCGAACGCGTCTCCGGCGAATTGAACGTAACCGAACTCTCTCACGTTGTCTCGCCGAACGTTCCCCCAGACAATTTTGTCACGTTCGGTCACCGCTTGGACCTTCCGCAGGCAGTGAATCGCCAGAAGCGGCTCGTCGAGATCGCTTTCGGCGTAGACGTACAGGCAGGGCTCCGCCATCGCGCTTTTTTCGTCGTCATGGACGATCAGATAGTTGCCAACAGGTAGCAGGCGATCGGCGACCTTGACGGGATATCTGAACTGGGCCCAGAGCCGGTCCTGGCTCAGCGAGTCGAAAGCCAAGAGCACCGGAGCGCCCAGCGCAACCAAGAGGCCCAAGGCGATCCAAGTGGATTTAGGTAATCTCATCGGTCACCTCCATGAGGGGCGAATTCTGCAAGTCTCGTGCCACGCCCATTCCTGGCGACCGATGCCAAATTTTGCCCTCGGCGCCCGAGACGCTGTCCCTCTCGTGGGCCCTACGAGTACCGGACGTTCTGGTGCTCCGGCAAGTAGAACGCGGGCAGCCACCGATCGACGCGCACCAGGCCTTCGCGCGTTACTGTAACCGCCTCATCCCCGATCAGAAGCCAGCCTCGGCGCCTGGCTTGGGCGAGAGGCTCGGCGAACGACTCGAGCACGTCGGTTTGGAACTTCTCCCGGAAGTAGCGTCGTTCCGCGCCGCCCAGCTTGAGCTGCAGGATGAACTCCCGCACCATCCGTTCGCGCGCCGAAAGCGCGTACGCCCGTCCGAAGGGCGGAGCGTCACGGGCGCCCGCGTCGAGATAGGCGGCGAGCGACGCCAGGTTCTGCTGGTTGACGCCGCCCAGATGCGAGA
>DAISKN010000104.1:0-13526 GCA_036820975.1 Acidobacteriota bacterium
CTTCCGGCCGAACCGGTCGGCGCGAGTCGTGACCCAGAAGGAAAGCGCGGTATCACCGAGGAGCGTCGTCGTCAGGAGAATCCCAATCCGGGCTTCGGTCAGGCCGCGCTCCGCCAGATAGAGAACGAGGACCACGGAGAGAGCGCCGTAAGCGAAGAGCCGGAGACTCCGGGCGAGGAACAGTCGTACGGCGTCCTCTTCCATTCGTCACTTCACGCGGACCTCGAAGTCGTCGAAGTACGTCACGCTGTCCGCCTTGGTCCACAACCCGACGCGACCCGCCCCGGTGAAGGTCCCGTCCTCCACGTCGAAAAGCTTTTCTCCATCGAAGAGCACCGTGAACTTGGAACCCTCGACCACGACCTTCAACGCGCTCCATCGCCCCGCCGGCACCTCGCGATCGACTCCGTAGGTCCCGGCCGGAGTCCCTTTGGGGGCGAGAGACGTGCGCTTTCCTCCCTCGACCTTGTACAGAACCACGTTGTCCTCGAGGGCGTTCGCCCGGACGATGTAATAGTTGTTCTCGTCCCGGTAGCGCCATACCAGACCCGCGGCCCGATCGACCTCTCCCGAGACCGGCTTGAACTTCACCTCGATCTCCCCATTCTCCAGGCTCGCTCCTTCGAAGAGAGCGAGGGGGAACTGGGCGCGGGCCGGCTCCGAAGAGAGCTGTGCGAATGCGTTCGGTTGCGACGGGGCGCTCTCGTCGGAGACGATCGCCCAGTTCGGTAGAGCGCCCTCGTGGGTGATCGCGGCCCTCCAACCCGACGGAAGACCTCCCGTCTTCTGCTCGTCGAATCGAACGCTCCGGGCCTGTGCGAGAAACCAGAAGAAAAGCAGCACTCTCATGTCGGTTCTCCTCGAGGCGCAGGCTAACCCGCGAAGTTTAGAGCAAGGTAAGAGCGGCGTTCTTACCGGGGACTTACCGGGCTCTGGTAGAGTCTCCGAGCATGAAGCTGCTGTTGGTGGAGGACGAGCCGAAGCTCGCCCGGAGCCTCCGCGGCTCGCTCGAGCATGCCGGATACGCGGTCGACGTCGCCTTCGACGGAGAGGCGGCGCTCGACTATGCCGCAAGCTATCCGTACGACCTGGTGCTCCTCGATGTCATGCTCCCGAAGCTCGACGGGTTCCAGGTGCTGAGGCGGCTCCGAGACGACCGTTTCCGCGCACCGATTCTCATGCTGACCGCCCGCGAGGACACGAGGAGCAAGGTCCGGGGCCTCGACTGCGGCGCCGACGACTACGTGGCGAAGCCCTTCGAGCTCGAGGAGCTCCTCGCGCGGATTCGGGCTCTCCTCCGGAGGGACGCTTCCGATCGCTCCGCACTTCTCCGCATCGCCGACCTGGTTCTCGACCCGGCCGCGAAGAGCGTGGTCCGCGCCGGCCGCTCGCTCACGCTTACTGCGCGCGAGTACCAGCTGCTCGAGTTTCTCCTTCGAAACAAGGGCCGGGTCTTGACGCGCGACGTGATCTACGACCACGTGTGGTCGAGCGATTTCACCGGGAACCTCAAGATCGTCGACGTCTACGTGAACTACCTGAGATCCAAGATCGACGAAGATTTCGCGCCCAAGCTTCTGGCTACCGTCCGGGGCCTGGGCTACGTGCTTCGCGAGGGAGGTCATGAATCCTAGGAGCCTTCGAGGAACAGTGGCGCTCACCGCGTTCCTCTTCGAAGCGGCGCTTCTCCTCCTGAGCTTCACCGCCATCGACCTCCTCCTCTGGCGAAGCCTTCGCTCCGAGCTTCGTAGGACGGCGGCGCGGGAGCTTTCGTGGCTCGAGGACTTCATGGCCGACCACGAGGTGGGCGGCCGCGATTTCCTCCTGGAAGAAATGACGGAGCACCTGGGCTCGCGCACCGGCGTGCTCATGGAGGTCCTCGAGAACGATCGGAACCTCTTTCGTTCTCAGGGCCTGTCCGCCGCTCGATTACGGGAGCTCGAGGGAGAGTACTGGGTCGAGGAACGCGTCTTCCGCGGCTTCACGCTCGGAGTCGGCGTTCCCGCCACGAGCCAGCACAAGGCCCGTCGTAATCTCCGAGCGGTGATGGCGGTCTCCGGGGCTTTCGGGCTCGCCCTGGCGGCGCTCCTCGCTCGCGCGCTCGCGGCGAAGGCGACGGCCCCTCTCGCCGCGATCGGCAACGCGGCGGAGCAGGTTCACGAAGAGAATCTCTCCGAAAGACTGCCGCAGCCGCAGCGGGCGTACGCGGAGGCGGAGCGGGTGCGGACGTCCTTCAACCAGATGCTGGACCGGCTCGAAGGAGCCGTACTGGAGCTCCGGCAATTCACCGCCGATGCTTCGCACGAGCTGCGGACGCCGCTCACGGTCCTCAAGCTGCAGGCGCAATCGGCCCTCTCCTCGGGCGCGCTCGACCCGCAGGCGGCGGCTCTCGTGCGGAGCCAGCTCGAAGAGATCGACACTCTCAAAACCATGGTCGAGGATCTCCTGACCTTGTCCCGACTCGAGTCCGGGCCTTCGCAGCGTTTGCCCGTGGATCTCGCCGACGTGGTGGTAGAGACCGTCGAGCAGTTCCGGCCGATGGCCGAGTCGAAAGGGATAGACCTCGAGGTGGCGGACCTCGCGGCCGCTCCGGTGGAGGGCGAGCGCTCCGAGCTTCGGCGCGTGCTCCAGAACCTTCTCGACAACGCGCTGAAGTACACGGACCGCGGAGGCAGGGTGAGCGTCGCTCTCGAGAGAAACGACGGCTCGGTGCGGCTCCGGGTCCGCGATACCGGCGCCGGGATACCCGCCTCGGAAACAGAGCGGATCTTCGAGCGCTTCTACCGCGCGGACCCCTCCCGCGATCGTCGAACCGGAGGGGCGGGCCTGGGACTCGCCATCGTGGCCCGAATCGTCGATTGGCACCGCGGCGTGGTCTCCGTCGAAAGCGCGGTAGGCGAGGGTTCCGTCTTCGTGGTCCAGCTGCCGCTAGCGGGAACGTAGCGCTCGAATCCGAGGCGTCTGCGCTTCGACGCTCGAGGCCGCGCAGGCGATGAGGACCGCGACGATCCTACTGCGACCGACCACGGGCGGAAATGGGCCACATCTCCTCGACCCTCTCGTTCCGGTACGGATAGTAGTGGTCGTAGAGGTTGACCGTCGGGTCGCAATGGGACGCGATGAGGAGCACCTTGTCGCCGAGCTTCACTTCTCCCGGACCCCGAGGATCGCGGAACTCGAGGATGCCGTGCTCGTCGCCGCCCCAGCGATAGGTGACTCCCGGCAGGCTGAGAGGATCCGGCGGCTCCTGATCGGTGGCGAAGGCCTTGTAGCCGGCGTCGATGGTGATGCGGCCCTTCGCCGGCTGGCTGATCGCGGTCGCGAGAACGAGAAGCGACGGAAGGAAGTCGTCGTAGATCGGGCCGTTCTGTCCCCCCACGTTCCGGTAGTTGACGTCCATGAAGAGGTACGACCCGACCTGGACGTCGGTGATTCCGTCGATCTCGGAGTCGATGTTGTACGTCCCGGTGCCTCCGCCGGTGAGGATGGGAACGTCGAAGCCCGCTTTCTCGAGGGCGCGCCTGAGCTCGACGGCGCGGCCCATCGTTGCTTCCGACGCCTGCCGGCGGTAGTCGAAGCCCCGCAGGTGCTGCAGGTGGCCGGCATAGGCCTGGAGTCCCAGGAACTTCAACGACGAGCTCTTGCGGATCGTCTCGGCGAGGTCGAGCGCGGGCTTTCCGAGGGCGATTCCCGTGCGGTCGGTGCCGACGTTGAGGTCGATGAGGACCGGGAGCGTGACCCCGGCGGCGCGGGCGGCGTCGTCGTAGTCGCGGACGTTCTTCTCCTGGTCGACGACGATCGCGACGCCGGGGCTCTTCCGCGCGAGGGCGAGGACTCGTTCGATCTTGTCCGCGGTGACGACGGGAGAGGTTATGAGGACGTTCTCGATGCCCGCCTCGACCATCACCTCCGCCTCGCCCACCTTCGCGGCGCAGACCCCGACGGCGCCCTTCGCGATCTGCTTCTTCGCGAGAATCGGACACTTGTGGGTCTTGGTATGAGGGCGGAGCTTCGCCTTCTTCCCCTCATAGAAGGAAGCCATCTTGTTCAGGTTCGACTCCATCGCCTCCTCGTCGATCACCAGCGCGGGCGTCGGCAGATCCCAGAGGCTCATGGGGGTCTTCAAGGGAATGGCGTCGTAGGAAGCGGCAGCCGCGCCGGCGCGGCGCGCTAGAAGACTCATACCGAAAGCACCTCCAGCCGTGGTACCGAGGAAGCCTCGACGCGATACTCGAGATTCCATGGGACAGCTCCTTCCCTGGCGAACGCGCGCCTATTGTATCCGACTCCGGGCGCCCGGGTGGCCGGCTTCGGACCATTTTTGTTTTTTCAGTGAGGAAGGGAGACGGACCCATGAGACACCTGCCTTGGGTCATCGTTGGCCTCTGGATCTCGAGCGCCGCGGCCTCCGAGCGCGAGTGGTTGTTCCCCGGCGAGTACGAGAGTCACCAGGCGATTTGGATGCTCTGGCCGACGTTCGAGTACAAGGCGGGTTTCCCCCCCGCGGAGCCGGCCGAGATGATCCGGGCCATGCGCGGACACGTTCATGTGAACCTCGAGGCGTTCCGGAGAGACCGGGAAGCGCAGGAGGTACTGAAGAAGGCCTTCCCCGGACGTGAGGTCGTGCCCGTGTACTCGGAGAACGTGAACCGGGGCGGCGTCGGGATGAACTGCATCACCCAGCAGCAGCCGGCGAGCGCGACGTTCGCCGGGAAATGCGGATGGGCGAAGGTGCGGGTGGGTGCGGGGGCCATGACCCTTTTCGCCGGCCCGACCGGTGGTGACGTGCTGGGAATCGTTCCACGCCTGACGAGGTCCGGCGACGTCTACCTCGAAAGACTCTCTTCGTCGCGAGGACGGGTGAGCGTTCGAGCGTTCGGCAAGACCGGTTGGGTGGACGAGGACGACATCGAAAGCGCCGGCGAACGTTGTCCGGCCGTTTACTCACTGAACTAGGGAATTGTACCCTCGGCGGATCACTTCTTCGGCGGGTTTCCCATTCGGGGTGAATCCGGGGTCGCCCGCCCCGCCGAGGGCGAGGTCGGTGGGCCACTTCCACCAGTACGTGCCGCGGATCCAGGAAGTCTCGTCGGCGAGAGCGGCGAACGCGGCTTCGTAGGCGCGGGCTTGATGCTCCGGGGCGGCATCCCCGGAGCGATCGCTCGCGTGCGGGTTCTTCCACGGACTCGGCGTACTCCCGTAGCCAATCTCCGTGAGGAGAACCGGCTTCGACAGGCGCCGCGAGAGCGCGCGAATACTCTCGAGAGCGGTCTCGAATCCCTGGCGAAGAGCCTCGTCCGAAGGCGAGTCCTCGGAGCTCAGGGGATAGTAGAAATCGACGCCGATGTAGTCGAGGAGCGGCCAGAAAGTGACCTGCTCCACTTCCTCGCCCCAGTTCGCAGCGTAAACCAGGCGCCCGCGGTAGAGGGCGCGGATGTCGCGGATTATGGCCTCCCAACGGGCCGCGCGGCCTCGCGTCATCTTCGAAAGCTCGGTGCCGATGGCGAGAATCTCGACCCCGTGCCTCTCGGCCATGAGGGCGTAGTGGCGAATCCAGCGGCCGTACTCGCGAAAGAAGCGTTCCTCCTCCTCGCGGCCGCGAGGCTCTATCTCTCCCGGCCAGCTGCGCCGCAGCCAGATCTGAGGCTTCAGCAGGACGGTCATTCCTCTCGACTTCGCGGCCTCGATCGCGTGGGCTACCGCCTCGTCCGTCTCCGAGCCCGCCCGCTCGGGAACGGCGAGAGGAGTCACACGCGAGGGCTCGGCCATGAAGGCGTACGGGACGATAGCGACGGAGTCGACCCCGAGGGATCGAAGCTTGTCTAGCGAGCGCTCGGAGCGGGCGGAGAGGTAACCATCGTGGATCTCGAAGCCCTCGTGAGCCAGGGTAACGCCGCGCTGGAAGCGGGTGAGCGCCGGGAGCGGGGGGGCCTCGCCGGCTTCCAGGCTCTGGAGCCAGAGGCGCTCGAGGCTCAGGAGATCGGCGAGCGGCCGGGCGAGAGCCTCCGCCCCGCGATCGCGGATGACGAAGCGGGCGAAGGAGGTGGACATCGCTTCGAGGACGAACGGAGACTCTTCCCCGAGTGATTCGAGCCGCGGCGGGTCGCTGATTCGGGACAGACGAAAAGACGTGCCGTCGAACGATTCGACGTCACGATCCGTCGCGACCATCAACCTGGAGACGCCTCTCCTCAGAGTCTCGTCGGCTATGCGCGATTCGAGCAGGCGCTCCGCCACGAGCCTCTCGGGCTCTGTTCCCACTCCGGCCACGGCATGGAGACGAGGACCGTCGATGTGGGCTGCCCGGGTGTCGTCGGTCACGAGACCTTTGTGCTCGAGGCTGGGATAGAGACGCACCTCCGGGATGGACGGCATCGGAAGCCGACCGAAGAGATCCTCCACCCGCGCGCGCGTCTTCTGGATTCCGCGCTGGAAATCCTCCGAGCCCTCGCCGGCGCTCTCGAGCTCGCGCACCTCCGCGGGGTCGAGGCTCCAGTCGTCTCGAAAACGGCCGAGGGCGAGAGTCGCCCCTTCGCGGCGTATCTGAAAGTCGCCGCGGCGCCGGTAGCCGAGAGCGTCGAGGACCGCCTCGTCGCTGTTGCCGGTGACGACGGACAAAAGCGCCCCCGCGCGGAACGGACTGGGGTAGACGAGCTGCAGCGAGTCGCGGGCGCCGCCGTAGAATTTCCCGCGAAGGCGGATCCCGGCTTCGTCGACGGCGACGGGAACCGCGGTCGCGACCCGGGCGATCCACGGATTCGCCCGCGTGGTGCCGACCAGGACGACGCCTCCGCGAGAGAGATCCGTCTCCTCTGCCTCGGAAGCCTCGAGGAACCTGATCTCGCCCTGGCGGCGGACGTCGAGGCTACGGGCCGCCGCCCTCAGCCTCTCTCCCATGCCCGGGCTCGAAGCCCCGAGAACGACGAGAACATCGGGTGCGCACCGTTGGTCCCGCAGGAGAGTCGAGCGCGACGCGGGCTCCTCGAGAGAGACGAGCGCGAGAAACAGGAGAATGGGCACGAGCTTCGTCAGTTCAGAAATCGCTTCCAGGACGGACCGTCGTGGCGATCGAGACAGCAGTGCTCGAGCTCTTCGTGAATCCGCGACGTCTCCGGCTGGATGGTGACGTGGCGGATCCCGTAGCGCTCGCGCAGGAGCGCCGTCGCCCGTCGAAGGACGTCGTCCGCGACCTCGCTGGAGGCGACCTCGCAATGGCAGCTCAGGGAGATGAAGCCCGAGGTGACCGTCCAGACGTGCAGGTCGTGGACGTCTCGGACGCCCTCGAGCGCGAGGAGGTCGCGGCGGAGCGCGTCGGCATCGAGATTCCGCGGCGAGCTCTCGAGGAGCACCGATACCGTCTCCCGGACGAGACCGAAGCCCGACCAGAGGATGAGGAGCGCGATGAAGACGCTCACGATGGAGTCGATGGGGGTCCAGCCGGTGTACCGGATCACCAGACCGGCCGCGATCACCCCGGCGGAGCCGACGGCGTCTCCGAAGACGTGGAGGAACGCGCCCTTCACGTTCAAGTTATCGTGGCGGTGCCCGCCCAGGATATGGAGCGCGAACAGGTTCACGGCGAGACCGAGAACGGCGACCACGAGCATCAGGCCGCTTTCGATCTGCTGAGGCTCCCGCAGCCGGGCGAAGGCCTGCCACATCACCAGAAACGAAAGGGAGATCAGGAGCGCGCCGTTCGCGAGCGCCGCCAGGATCTCCGCCCGATGGAATCCGAACGTGCGGCGCTCGGTGTGCGGCTGGCTCGCCATCCACATCGCGATGAGCCCGAGACCGAGAGCGGCGGCGTCGGACACCATGTGCCCGGCGTCCGCGACGAGGGCGAGGCTGTTGGCGAGAAGGCCCCCGACGAGCTCCGCGACCATGAAGCTCGCGGTCAGGAAGAACGCCGCCACCATGGCCCGGCGGCTTCCACCCCGAGAGGACCCGTGGTCGTGGGCCGAGCCCGGAAAATCCGAATGCGGGTCCGCCGTGGAGCTGGACTGGCTCAAGCGGTGACCCTCTCGAGAGCGTGCTCGAGTCCCTGCTCGAACAGACGGCGAACGTGGTCGTCGGCCAGGCTGTAGTAAACGAGCTTCCCCATCCGGCGGCTTCGGACGACGTGAAGCTGCCGCAGCGTTCGAAGCTGGTGCGAGACCGCGGACTCGGACATCCCCACGACGGCGGCGAGATCGGACGTGCAGAGCTCGCTCAGGGAAAGGGCGTGCACGATGCGGACCCGGGTCGGATCCCCGAGGACCTGGAACGTCTCCGCGAGAACCTGAGCCTGCGAGACGGAAACAATCTCCCCTCCGAGCTCGGTTGGACAGGAATGAGACGTCGCTGACGTTGCCACACCTGAATTATAATTCAATTGTTCATTCCTTGTAAAGAAACAAACGGCACCCACTTGTTATTGACTGTTTAGTCAAGAAAGGCTATACTCCGCGCTGTGGGAAGGCCGAGGGAGTTCGATCGGGACGAGGCACTGGATCGCGCGGTCCAAGTCTTTTGGGTGCGGGGGTTTGAGCGGACGTCCGTCGAGGATCTCACTCAGTCCATGGGGATTCAGAGGGGGAGTCTGTACGCCGCGTTCGGCGACAAGCACCAGCTCTTCCACGAAGCGCTCGACCGGTACGAGGAGCGCTTCTACCGCGACACGCTCCGATTCCTCGAAGAGGGGCCGCCCCGCGAAGCGATACGGCGGGTGTTCGAGCAGGTCGTCTCGGACTGTGCCTGCGGCGGCGGCTCGAAGGGATGCTTCATTACCAATACCGCGGTCGCTCTCGCCGAGGATGATCCCGAAACGGCGTCCCGGGTCCGGGCGAACCTTCGCAGGCTGGAGGGGGCCTTTGAAGCGGCCCTCTCTCGAGCCGAGCCGGCGGTGATCGGGGGCCGCGAGCCCAGGGCGCTCGCGCGGTTTCTCACGACCAGCCTCCAGGGGCTGAGGGTGCTTTCGAGATGTTGCGTCGAGCTCGACGTCCTGAACGACGCCGTCGAGGTCACGCTATCGGTTTTACATGAACCCGCTCCACAGGGGGAGCGAAATCAGGAAAGGAGACCCGGGTAATGGGTGACGCAAAGTACGTAACCGGCACCGAGCAGAACTTCAAGCAAGAGGTGCTGGAGTCCAATCAGCCGGTCCTCGTGGATTTCTGGGCCGAGTGGTGCGGACCGTGCCGCATGATCGCTCCGGCACTCGAGGAGCTGGCGCGGGACTTCGAGGGAAAGGCGAAGATCGTGAAGGTCAACGTGGACGAAGAGCAGGCGCTCGCGTCCCAGTACGGCATCCGATCGATCCCGACGCTTCTGTTCTTTCAGGGCGGGAAAGTCGTCGAACAGCTCGTGGGCGCGGCGCCGAAGGACACTCTGGCGGCGAAGCTCACGAACCTCGTCGCCGTCGCTTCCTGACGAGAGAAGTTTCACGCATCGAGGCGGGGCGCTCCGGCGTCCCGCCTTTCTTTATTGGATCGACACGCGGATCTCGGAGCCGGCGCCGAGATTGACCGGCTCGCCGAGCGCGATCGAGGACTTCCCGTCGGAAATCTCGAGCGCGGCCGTGACCCTCCGGCCGCCGACTTCCACTTCCACTCGCGACCGAGAGGCAGAAGACGGCAGCGACAGCCTCGCGATCTCGATGCCCCTTCCGCGAAGGACCTTCACGGATGCGGAGAACGACGAATCCTTCCGCTCCTGTTCGTAGAGTCCCCACCCCGGCTCCCCCACGGACCAGAAGCTCGCGAACTTCTCCCCCTCGATTCGAGGATCGAAGCTCAGGGTCCTCTCGGGCGCCGAGTACCGGAATCCGGAAAGAGCGAGGAGCAGAGACCAGCTCGCGAGCGCCCGCGCGTAGTGGTTTCCGCACTCCACCTCGTTCCAGGGATTGCGGCGCTCCCCGTCGTACCTGTTCCGGACGGCGCGGACGATGCGGAAGCCTTCCTCGACGTAGCCCTCGTAGATCAGATGCGCCGCCACCTGGTACTCGATTCCCGTCCAGACCTCGTCGGAGTAGACGAACGGCAGGAGCGGCCTCTGGCCCCGCGGCCAGGAGCAGAGAAGGAGCCCTCCTTCGTCGCCGAGGGCGAAGATCCGCTGCGGGTTCGCGTGAGTGGCGAAGCTCTCCTTGAAGTTGTGCCGATACACCGATTGGATCGCGCTCCTCACTTGATCCTCGGGAAGGATGTGCCCTTTTCCCACCACGTGAGCCATCCATTGCCCGAGCAGCTGGTCGGACAGGCAGCCCGCCCCCACCTGGTACTTCTCCTCCCGCGCCCTCTCGTAGGCCTGCACGTAGAACTCCCCGTTCCAGGTCTCGGAATCGAGAGCCTCCCTGCCGCGTTGGTAGAGATCCTCGTAGGACGAAGCGGCGCCGTCGTCCGAGAGCGCCCGCGCCATGTCTGAGGCGCAGAGCAGCGCCGTGAGGTAGATCGTTCCCATCATCGGATTCGGGCCGTGGAACTCGATGTCGTAGGTGTTGTGCTGGACGCCCTCCATGACCCCGTCTCGATCGGGATCCCACTGCGTCCAGGCGAACTCCAGCGCTTTCTTCGCCCGCGGCCAGTGCCGCCTCAAGAGCTCGAGATCGCCCGAGAGCTGCCACTCGCGGTAGAGCTTGACGATCGTTCCCATCTGCCCGTCGGCCGCCGCATGCGGGAAGTCCCATTTCTCCGAGCCGAGAGGCACGCGGGTGCGAAACACCATGAAGCCGGAGTCGTCGGTGTTCTGCTGGAAATCCACTTCGCGCATCGTGCGCTCGAGCGCGGGAAAGAGGAACGCGAGCGCCTGCTCGTAGTTCCAGACGTGGGTGCAGTTGAGGGGGCAGCAGCCGTGATCGTCGCCCGTACCCTCGAAGGCGTAGAAGTTGCCGTCCTTCGCGCGGAAGCAGGTGTTGGTCCGGAGAATGGACATCTGGCTCGAGATCGCGTCCAGGACCTCCGCGGGAGCCGTCGTCCGGTAGAGGGCCTCGTGGAACTCCCTCGTCTCCCGTTCCAGTCGCTCGAGGTGGGTCGCGGTGTGGCGGGCGACACTCCAGGCATCCTCGAACCGGGTAGCGTAGTAGTTCCCGATGATGGGACCGGCCGCGTCCGGCTGGTAGCCGAAAATCTCCTTCACCCAGTAGTTCTGCCGGTTGGGAAAATGCCAGGCGACGAGAAACGCCGCGACCTTCTCTTCGCCGGGCTCGAGCGAAAGGAGAGCGCCCACCGAGCCCACGTCGTTCCGGTTCTCCGGGCTCGCATCGGTGGCGGCGACGGCCTCCAGCCGGCCGTCGAGAGAGAAGTCCTCCCAGAAGAGACTCTGGGCGTCGAACCACTCGCCGCGATCCCAGCGCGCGGTGTAGGTGATCTCGGGGTGGAGCGTCGCGAGAGCTAGGGTGCCGTGGTTCGGGTGCTCCGGCGGCAGCTTCTCGCTCGTCATGAGGACGCCTCGGAGACCGTCCTCCTCGATGAAGCGATTCCGCGTGCGGCCCGTCTCCTTCCAGGACGCGCCGTTCTCGAGCGACAGAAGGACCGTCGCTTCGACGCGAGAGCGCCCTTCGTTCCGCAGGCGCCAGTAGAAGACCGCGACCGGAAGACCGGAATCGACGTCGTTGCCCGGAATGAACGGATTGAACGCTTCGAGCGTCGCGAGGAGCGGCACGCTCGGGTCCGAGAGCTCGACCCGGGCAAAAGGGTACGACCCGAGAAAGCGTCCTTTCTGGAACCGGGGCATTCCCGGCAAACCTCCGCGGGGGATGCCGAAGGCGCCGCGGAAGGGCGGCCTCAATTCCGACTCGAGGATCATCGTGCGCGGCGCGCTCCCTTCCTCGCGAAACCAGAGAGCGAAGAAAGAGTTGTCGAGCATGCGCCCCTTGTCGGGCTTGTTCGCGATCTCCCAATCGCGGAGCTCGCCGCGGCCTCCGAGCGACACCGTGCCCGTCCCGATGCCTCCGAGAGGAAAAGCGATCTCGGAAAGGAACGCGTCCTCGAAAACGCGCCAGGGATGGCTCGCCGGCGCTCGACCGGCCGAGGTTTGAGGGGCCGAACGCAGCCCCAGGAACGGCGCCGCCGACAGAATCTTGAGGACGTCGCGTCTCTCCACGGATCTACTCCCGCTTCAGGACTTGACCCGGATACTGGCCGGTCGTCTTCCCGTCTTCGTAGACCAGAACGCCTCCGACCCAGACTCGATCGATACCCTTCGAGACCGCGTGGGGATCGGTGGGGGTCGAGAGATCGATGACCGTCTCCGGATCGAAGAGAACCAGATCCGCCTTGAAGCCGGCCTCTATGCGTCCACGCTTCGAGAACTTCATCTGCGCCGCGGGGAGCGACGTCGCCTTGAGCACCGCCTGGGTAAGCGGCATCACCTGGCGCTCCCGCACGTAGCGGCCGAGAAACCGCGGGTAGGTCCCGTATCCCCGCGGGTGAGAGCCGTCGAGGGAGCCGTCGGTCGAGATGCTCATGTGCTCCCACTTCATGAGCTTTTCGATGTCGGCCTCGTCCATGCTGGTTCCGATCACGCTCTCGACGCCAGTCTCGCCGGTGGCCCTCATCGCCTCGGCCTCTCGGATGAGATCCATGAGCGTCTGCTCGGGATCGGTCCCGCGCAGCGCCGCAATCTCGGCGAGAGTCTTTCCCTCGTACGCGGGCTCCGGCTTGTAGCGGGGAATCAGGAGTCCCTCGGGGGTCGAGACCTGCCGCACCGCGATCTCCGCCTCCTTGCGGTCCTCGAAGTCGCGCTTGGGGAAGAGAACGGTGAGCGTCGACTGCCAGTAGGTGTAGGGGTAGATGTCCGCGTTCACCTCGACGCCCTCGGCGCGAGCCGCATCGAGAAGTCCGATGAGCCGATCCGCCTGGCCCCAGAGATTCTGCATCGCGAGCTTCGTATGGGAGATCTGGACGGGAATGCGCGCCTCGCGGCCGATCGCCAGGATCTCGTCGACCGCGTCCCAGAAGTACCGGTCCTCGCTCCTCAGGTGCGAGATGTAGCGCCCTCCCCAGGAGGCCGCTTCGCGAGCGAGCGCCACGACCTCGGAGCGCTCGGAGTAGATCCCCGGGTCGTACTCGAGACCGGTGCCGAGGCCCAGGGCGCCGGCCTTCATCTCCTCGATGAGGAGCTGCCGCATCTTCTCGATCTCCTCCTCGGTCGCCGCCCTGCGGAAATCCTCGCCCATGACCTTCTCGCGGAGCGTTCCGTGTCCGGCGTAGGAGCCGACGTTCACCGCGACGGGAGTGGTCTCGAGTTGTTGGAAGAACTCGGCGAGGGGGTAGATGGAGCCCCCGTCCTGGCCGACCACGATCGTGGTGATTCCCTGGCTTACGGCCGCGAGAGCGTCGCGATGCTCGAAGAGATCGTCGTCGCCGTGACTGTGAGTGTCGATGAAGCCGGGGGCGAGGGTGAAGCCGGATGCGTCGATGACTTCGTAGCCTTCGGGCGGCTCTCCCTCTTCGATGCCCACGATGGTGTCCCCTTCGACCCGCACGTTCGCGGCACGCGCGTCCGCACCCGTGCCGTCGAGAACCGAGGCCCCAACCAGGACGAAGCCCCGG
>DAISKN010000105.1:0-13488 GCA_036820975.1 Acidobacteriota bacterium
CGCGGGGAGAGAACGTGCGCGTCCGCATCGACGGCGTCGTCGACACGCGCTGGCGGAAGACGGAGCTCGTCGTGGCCCGCATCGAGGGCGGCGTCGAAGCGGAGAAGTTCGTCCTCATCGGCGGGCACATCGATTCGTGGCACGAGGGAGTCACCGACAACGCGACGGGAAACGCGGCGATGCTGGAGGCGACTCGCCTTCTCCATGGGAGCCGGGAGGCGCTCCGGAGGAGCGTTCGCGTCGCCTGGTGGCCGGGTCACTCGCCGGGCCGGTACGCCGGCTCCGCCTGGTACGCCGACCACTTCCTCTCGGATCTGAGGCGGAATGCCGTGGCTCACATCAACATCGACTCCATCGGGACCCGGAGCGCAACCCGCTACTCGGCGACGCACATGGCGGAGCTCGAGCGCTTCAACCTCGATCTCATCCGGGCGAAGACCGGACAGGAGCCCAAGGGCTCGCGGCCGGGGAAAGTCGCCGACGAGTCCTTCGTCGGTCTCGGAATCCCGAGCGTGCGGTTCTCGAAGTCGATTCCCGAGGGGTCTCCCGATCGCGGGGTCGCCGACGGGAGCGGCGGCTCCTGGTGGTGGCACTCGCGCGAGGACAGCCGCGACAAGGTGGATATCGATCTTCTCGTCGAAGAGACGGATCTCCTCGTGGCGCTGACCCAGGGCCTCGCGAGCCCGGCGCTTCTCCCGTACGACTTCCGGGCGACGGCGAAGGAGATGAAAGAAAAGCTCGAGGCGATCGAGCAATACGATACGCGGAATCTCCTCTCGCTCGTAGAGCGTTTCGCGGCGAAGGCCGAGGCCCTCTCTTCGATGGCGTCGACGACCACCGATCCGCCGGCGTTCAACGACGGGCTCATCCGCATCAGCCGCGCGCTCAATTCCGTTTACTACAGCCGAAGCGGTCCCTACGACCAGGACGCGAACGAGCTCATCCCCCGATTCCCCGGGCTCGCGATCGCGTCCGAGCTCTCGACGCTCGATCGGAAGGCGGACGAGGCGCGGTTCCTGGAGACCCGTCTGAAACGGGAGGAGAACAGAGTGGAGGAGGCGCTTCGGGAAGCGCTCCAGGTCGCTTCGGCGCTGACCGGATCGAGGGAGCGGTGAGGGAGCGGACCAGTTCTACTTGCCCTGCTTCTCCATCGCTTTGCGCAAGGTATCTGCGAGGGAGCCGAATCCGCCGGCCTGGGCCTGGGCGGCGTCCTGAGTCGCCCTGTACTCTCGCGCCTCCTGCTTCTCGGTTGCTTCCTTCAGGGCTTTGCGGCTCAAGCGAATCCGGCGGCCGTCGACGTCGAGGACCAAGACCTCGACCTCGCTTCCCACGGGAAAGAGCTTGCGGAGGTCAGAATCCCGCTCCGCTCCGGTCTCTTCGAGCGGCATGAGCCCGGTGCTGCCTGGCTTGAGGAATACGAAAACGCCGTAGCTCTCGTGACGCTCGACCTTGCCGACGAGCCGCGCGCCGGGTTTTATCGTCTGGGCGCTCTCCGCCCTCGCCGTGCCTTTCTCGACGAGCGCGACGCCGATCCTCTTGCGCTCGGGCTCGATGCTCAGGATCTCGACGGCCACGGGCTCGCCCGCCGGCACCAGCGCTTTCCAGCCGTCGGCTTTTCCCGTCGGCGGGAACGTGGATACGTGCGCGAGGCCTTCGATGCCGGGCGCGAGCTCGATGAAGGCGCCGAAGTCCGCCAAGCGGGTGACGTTCCCCATCAGCACCTGACCTACCTCGAACGTGCTCGCGACCGAGGACCAGGGGTCCGCCGAAAGCTGCTTCAGCCCGAGCGAAATCTTCCCCTTCTCCTCGTCCACATGAAGGACCTTGACTTCGATCTCGTCTCCCGGCCGCACCACGGAGGTGGGATCCGCAACCCGGGACCAGCCCATTTCGGAGACGTGCAGAAGGCCCTGAATCCCGCCTCCGAGATCCACGAAGGCGCCGTAGTCGCGCACCGACGCCACCCGTCCACGGAGGACGGCATCCTTCACGATGAGCTTCTTGACCTCTTCCGCCCGTGCCTGTTCCTCTTCCTCGAGGAGCGCCCGTCTCGACACGACGATGTTCTTGCCGTCCCCTTTGTACTCGACGACGCGGAAGAGGTAGACCTTGCCCTGATGAATCGCGGGATCCTCGGTGTACGTCGTCCCGATCTGCGAGATGGGGCAGAAGGCTCGCTGCCCCGAGAATCGAACCTCGTATCCGCCCTTGATGACCGCCTCGACGCGGCCCTCGACGGGAAGGC
Source organism: Acidobacteriota bacterium (assembly GCA_036820975.1). Taxonomy (GTDB): domain Bacteria; phylum Acidobacteriota; class Vicinamibacteria; order Marinacidobacterales; family SMYC01; genus DAISKN01. The sequence goes on from DAISKN010000105.1 coordinate 2,246, forward strand.
CGGATTCGTACGCATCCCTGAGCGCCTCCCGCGTCGCGGCATGCCGGGCGAGCTTGTGGGAGAGCTTCAACCCGCCGGCGGTCGAGACCACGATCGCCTTGACGGTATCGCCTACAGAAACCGTTATCCTGCCGTCGGGATCGGTCAGCTCCGCGAGCTCGATCGTCGCCTCGCCCTTCCCGCCGACATCCACGAAGGCCACGTCGGCGCCAAGGGCGACGACCTTGCCGGCGATCTCGTCGCCCTCCCGGAAGCGCTTTGGCTGGAGGGACTCCTCCAGCATTCGCGCGAAGTCTTCTTCGTCGTCTTCCGGAGGAGTAACGGGAGTGGACATCGACTTCTCAGCAGCTCCGGCACTGGTGGTTGTTCTTCGAGCCGAGACTCTCGAGGAGCGCCACCGTTTCGGGGAACGGCTGGATCCTCTGCACCGGCCCGTTCGCCATGTCGGCCGTCGTCTGGCCGCTGCGCGCGATCGCGGTCGGGTCCGCGCCCTTCGACACCAGGTACTGGATGAGCTCGTTGTCGCCCCGGGCGGCCGCGTGGTGGAGGGGCGTGTAGCCATTGTGATCGCGGGCGTTCACGTCGGCTCCGAGCTCTTCCACGAGGAACTTCACCGCGGGAAGCCACCCGTCGGGGACGTGCCGGTGGGAGTTTCCGGCGAACCCCTGGCCGTAGCCGACGCCGGAGGCGGCGTGGATGGGATAGACGGCCGGGCCGCCGAAGGGAATCTCTGGAAGCCCGGAGTGGTCCTTGCCGTCGCCCGCGCCGCCCGCCTCTTCATCGACCCGCTCCGGCACCTTGATCGTCGGCAGCGTCGGATCGGCGCCGTACCGGAGGAGCAGTCGCATCGCGTCGATATCGAGTGCATAGGCGGCGCGCCAGAACGGCGTCGCCCCCGTCCGATCCACACCCAGGAGATCGCGGTTGTAGGTCGTGTACCAGAGGGTGTTCTCGAGGCGCGCGTTCGGATCGATCCCCGCTTTCAGGAGCCTCTCCATCATCTCCAGGTACCTCGTCTTCTGCTGCATGTACGCGACCGGCTGGGGATGACGCGCCTTGGGCGCCCAGTGCATGTTGAGAGCGGCGTGCAGAGGCGTGTCCCCGGCCGCGCTCGCGATCTTCGGATCCGCTCCCTTCTCGAAAAGGAGCATCGCCAGGTCGAAGTGCCCGTTGATGGTGGCGACGAGCATCGGGCTCACCCGGGTCGCCTCGCTCACCTGGTTGACGGCGGCGCCCCCTTTGAGGAGCGCGAGCACGGAGTCGACGTGGCCGTCGCGCGCGGCGAGCAGAAGCGGAGTGAGGCCTCCCTGCCACCCGACCTGCCCCGCGTAGTTGAGGGGCTCGGGATCGTTCCCCCGTCTCTCCGCCTCTTCCCTCTCCTTCTGCTTTTCCGCCGCCTTCGGGTCGCGGGTGGCCGCGATGCGCTGGTTCCGCCCCCGGCGCTCCGCCCGGTCCGCTTTGTCGCGCGCGACCACGTCCACGACGTTCGCCGTGAGCGCGGGATTGGCGCCCTTCTCCAGCAGAACCTCGATTACCTCGGTTCGGCCCGCGGAAGCGGCGAACATCAGGGGCGTCTGTCCCCAGACGGGCTCCCGGGGATCGACTTCGGCGCCGCCCGAAAGCAGGGCCGACACCGCATCGGCGCTTCCCGACGCCGCGGCGAAGTGAAGAGGCACAGCACCGGTCTCGGTCCGCGCGTTCACGTCGGCGCCGGCGTCGACGAGAACGGCGACGACTCCGGATCTGCCCGACGCGCTCGCGACGTGGAGCGGCCTGTGGGCGCCGAGCCTCGTCCCCGCCTCGAGATTGGCGCCGGACTCGATCAAGAGGGACGCCATCGCCGCGTTTCCCGCGCGCGCCGCGCGATGGAGGGCGCTCATGCCGTCGCCCGGAGCCGCATTCACGTCGGCGCCCTCTTTCACGAGAGCGCGCACTTTTTCAACGTCGTCGGCTCCCACGGCATCGAAGAGGGAATCCGTCGACGGAGACGCGGCCAGAAGGAGCGCCGCGCTCAAGAGAATCGCAGGCCTCTTCATCGCCTTCTCCTCACAGAGAGAACGAGAACGGCTCGGTGCTGTTGCCGAGGCTCTCGACGTCCTCGAGACCGAGCATGTGCATCAGGCTCAACATCACGTTCGCCATCGGGGTCGAAGGCTGCGCTCTCAGGTGAAGGCCTCCTTCGAGCTTTCCGTTCGCTCCCCCGGCGATGAACAGAGGACACCGTTTGTGGTTGTGCACGTGAGGGTCGCCCATGGGCGACCCGTAGATCACCATCGTCTTGTCGAGGAGGGTCTTCTCGCCTTCCTGGATGCCCGCGAGCTTCGAGAGGAAGTAAGGAACCAGGCCCACGTGGTACCGGTTGATGCGGAAGAACTCCTCGATGTTCTTCTCCTTGTCCCCGTGGTGGGACGCGGGGTGGAAGGGCTTGTCGACGCCGCTCTCCGGATAGACGCGGCCGCTCGCGTCCCGCCCCATCTTGAACGAGAAGACACGGGTCATGTCGCCTTCGAACGCGAGCGCCTGGAGGTCGAACATGAGCTTGACGTGCTCTTCGAAGAAGTCGGGAACCCCCGCGGGAGCCGTCGGCAGCTCTCTCACCTCGCCACTCTGGTTGCGCTCCTCGACCTTCTGGATCCGGCGCTCGATCTCCCGGATGTTCGAGAGGTATTGATCCATGCGCCGCCTGTCCGTGGGATCCAGCTCCTGATTCAACCGGTCCACTTCACCGAGAACGAAGTCGAGGACGCTCTTGCTCGTCCGCCTGCGCGCGGCCCGCTCCTCGGGTGTGCCTCCGGCTCCGAACAAAAGATCGAAAGCCGCGCGCGGGTCCCGGATCATGGGAAGGGGCTCGGTGGGCGACGCCCAGCTGATGGTGTCGGTGTAGACGCAGGAGTAGCCGTAGGCGCATCCGCCGCCCTGGTCCACGTTCTCGATGCAGAGCTGGATCGAGGGAATGGGCGTGTCCTGGCCGAAGCGCTGCGCGTAAATCTGGTCCATCGACGCGCCGACCAAGACGTCGGAGCTCTCCGTCTGCCTGGGGTGCGCCTGGGTCAGGTAGACCGCGCTCGAGCGGAAGTGGTCTCCGCCGATCTCCGGCGGAGTGCAGGCTTCGGCGTTCTCGACGTCGGTATCGCTCACGATGGTGAGATACTTCCGGAACGGCTCGAGGGAGCTCATCGCCGTCGGGGCGAGATCGAAATCGCGGCCGGTCGCGGCCGGAGACCAGAAGTTCTGGCTCGCTCCCCACTTCGTCGCCCCCGCGGAGCCGTGCACCATCTCGATAGCCACGAGCCGGGTTCTCTCGAGCGAGGCCGAGACTGGAATGGCCGACCAGGCCCGGCGCGCGGGGAGCATCGCCTCGAGGAACGGAAGGGCGATCGTCGCCCCGGCACCCCGCAGGAACGTCCTTCGGGGAACGTGTTTGCCCGTGAGGAAATTCATCGACTGCCTCCATGCATTTCGGTCTCTTCCGCGGCCGCCGCGCCCTTCATCCGGAACGCCGGGCTTCTCACCACTCCGAGGACGAACGCCGACATCCGGTAATCGTCCGACTTCGCATCGCGCACGATCTCCCGCACCACGGGCATGTCGTAATACTCTACCCGGCGGCCCAGGCCATAGGCCATCAGGTTCTCGGTGAACGTTCGAAGGAACGAGGTGGTGTAAGCGAGAAGGGCCCCCCTGAGATCCTCGGGATTCTCGAGCTGGGATCCATCGTAGAGCTCGCCCGAGCTGTCGACGGGAACTCCGTTGTCCTTGATCCGCCAGGCCCCGGTGGCGTCGAAGTTCTCGAGCGAGAGGCCGATGGGATCGATCATCACGTGACAGGACTGGCAGGCGGGGCTCGCGCGGTGGCGCTCCATCTGCTCCCGCACCGAGAGCAGGCGGCCTTCTTCCGCTTCGCCCGACTCCTCGAGCTCGGGGACGTCCGGCGGCGGCGGCGGCGGCGGCGTTCCCAGGAGGACCTCGAGGACCCACTTGCCCCGGAGGACCGGAGACGTCCGGTGGGCGTGAGAGGTCAAAGTCAGGATGCTTCCGTGCCCCAGGATTCCTCGACGCGTCGCATCGGGGTAGGACACGCGGCGGAAGTCCGAGCCGACGACCCCGCGTATCCCGTAATGCCGGGCGAGACGCTCGTCGAGAAACGTGTAGTCGGCGGTGAGAAGCTCGAGAGCGCTCCGATCCTCGCGAACCAGGCTTGCGAAGAAGAGCTCTGTCTCCCGGCGCATCGACTGCTTCAGCTGATCGTGGAAGTCGGGATACATCCGCACGTCGGGATGCATCGGCTCGAGGTCGGGGAGCCGCAGCCACTGTTCGGCGAAGCGCGTCGCGAGCGCTCGGGACCGCGGATCGGCGAGCATCCGGCGCACCTGTCGATCGAGCTCTCCCGGCTCGGACAAGCGGCCTTCCTGCGCGCTCTTCACGAGCTCCTCGTCGGGTCCCGCGCCCCAGAGGAAGAACGACAATCGCGAAGCCAGATCGAGATCGTGGATCGGATAGCTCTCCACGTCCGCGGCCGCGGGCGGCTCTTCGAGACGGAACACGAAATGGGGGCTCGCCAGGATCCCCTCGAGCGCGGTGCGGATGCCGCCCTCGAATCCGCCGTCGGCCGAGCCGACACGATAGAGAGCCAGCAGAGGCTCGAGATCGCGGCGGGCGAGCGGCCTGCGGTACGCCTGGGCGGCGAGCCTCGAGACGATCGACTCGGCGCAAGCGTCCTCATCGGGCTCATCGGGCTCACCAGGCTGCGAGGCCGGACGGCAGCTGAAGATCCTGCGCCGGCTTTCCGTCTCCGAGACTCCCGTCGGATCGAAGGGCCCGGTAATGGCGAGGTCGCGCAGGTGCGGAAGGCTCGTCATTCCGTAGGCGTCGGCGATGCTGGTGCTGGCGATGGACCAGTCGTGCGGACGGATGAGGTCCTGGACCGGCCCTTCGAACTTCTTGAGGAAGGCGGCGGAAATCCGCTGCGGACCCGCGCGCACGAAGACGGGCTCGGTCCTCAGATTGACGCCGTTCGGGTCCGAGACGTGCATCCAGCGATCGATGGGAAGAAGCGCCGCCCTCTCGCCGTTCACCGAGATCTCGATCTGCTCCGGGTTGTCGGCGGAGGTATGGAGCGTGGCCTGCCCGCTTCCGTGAAGGGCGCCCGTGGTCTCGTGATGGAACGATACCCGGAAGAGGTAGTGGCCGTCGGCGGGGAAATTGTGGACCACCGAGACCCCTCCGCGCGTCCCGTAGGGCGCCCCTTCCACCTGCTCCGTCTGCGATACCCACCGGGTAACCTTATAAGTGGCTTCCCGCGCCGTCGCGTTCGCGTCGCCGACCGCGAGCCGGGAGAGCTCGCTCGCTCCGCGGAGATATCCCTCGAGGAGGGTCGCCGAGAGCAACTGGGCGTCGGCGATGTTGTCGAAATTCGCGCTCTTGGTGTCCGGCGGAAGGTAATCCCCCGCCGCGATGTCGAGCGACAGCAGATCCCGGATGGCGCTCTCGTACTCGGCCCGGTTGAGCCGCTGAAACGTCCGGCGGCCGGGATTGGGATGGGTCTTGGCGCTCTCGTCGAGGCGGGTCTCGAGGAAAGTCGCGAGCGCGTCGAGGTCCTCTTCCGGGGGCCGGGGCACTCCGGCGGGCGGCATCATGCCGGCGCGGAGCTTCCGGACCATCTTCTCGGCGAGCTCCGCCGCCGCCTCGGGCGCGGAGACGTCGAAAGAGTCGAGGGACATGTTGCCGGAGAGCGAAGCGTCGTTATGGCAGAGCCGGCAGTTGTCCTCGACGACTACTCGCGCGGTCTCGGGCGAAGGGACGGCGTCAACGGAGCCCGCCAGGAGCAGACCGCAACATCCGAGAATCGCCGCCTTGATTCTCATCGCGACATCACAACAGGGCTCAGCTTACCATCGATCCCGCGGGAGGGGCCAGGACTGCTAAGATTTCGGCGTGGAACTCCCGCTGCAACCCCCGGTTGCGCCTATGCTCGCGAAGCTCGTCGACGCGCTTCCCGAGGGCGAATCCTGGATCTTCGAGCCGAAGTGGGACGGCTTCCGGGTCCTGGTGTTCCGGGACGCGAACGAGTGGTACCTCCAGAGCCGCGACCTGAAGCCACTGAACCGCTACTTCCCCGAGCTCGAAGCCCCTCTCCTGGAATCGCTTCCCGCGCGCGCCGTCGCCGACGGAGAGCTCGTCATCCAGGGCGAGAAGGGCCTGGACTTCGAGGCCCTGCAGCTCCGGCTCCATCCCGCCGCCTCCCGCGTGAGGAAGCTCGCGGCCGAGATCCCGGCGTCGATCGTCTTCTGGGATTTGTTGTGCGAAGGAAACGAGAGCCTGCTGTCCCTGCCGTTCGCGGAGCGCCGCGCCCGGCTCGAGAAAGCGCTCGCGAAAGCGCGTCCGCCGGTTCACCTGACGCCGTTCACCCGCGATCGGGCCGTCGCCGCGGATTGGTTCGACCGCTTCGAAGGCGCCGGGCTCGACGGAGTGATGGCGAAGCCCGCGGACGGAATCTACCAGCCCGGCAAACGCGTCATGCTGAAGGTCAAGCACCAGCGAACCGTCGACGTCGTGCTGGCGGGTTTCCGTTGGCACAAGAACGCCCTCGGCGAGGCCGTGGGGTCGCTCCTTCTCGGTCTCTTCGACGAAAAGGGACGCCTCCACCACGTGGGGGTTGCGGCGAGTTTCACCGAGAAGCGCCGCCGCGATTTGGTCTCCGAGCTCGCGCCCCTGCGAGAGAACGCCCTCGTGGATCATCCATGGAAGGAATGGTCCGAGTGGGAGCGCGGGAACCGCGTGCCGGGAGTGAAGAGCCGATGGAGTCGAGACAAGACCCTCGAGTGGGAGCCTCTTCGCCCCGAGCGCGTTCTCGAGGTCTCGTTCGACCACATGCAGGGAACCAGGTTTCGCCACACGGCCCACTTCGTTCGCTGGCGCCCCGACAAGCCCCCCGCGGACTGCACCTACGATCAGCTCGACGTGACCCCGCCCTACGAGCTCGAGCGCATCTTCGGTGCGTCCCCGTAGCCGGGGCTCACTCGACGACGACGACCTTCGCCGTGCGCAGCTGGTACAGACCGCCGCGGCTGTCGCTCCAGACCGCCTGAAAAGCGCCGTCCGCTCGCGCGGCGAGTCCCAGGTAGTGCCCGCCGCCCGGAAACTTGTTCGCCACGTCGGCGTTCGCGGGCGTCCTCGGGTCGCTGCTCGCATCCGTAACCCGGACGGGCCGTTGAAACCTCTCGCCGCCGTCGACCGACACGGCGAAATAGAGATCCATCTTCTTCCCCGCGGGATCCTCGTGGCAGTCCATCCACGTGATCCCGAGCGCACCGTCCCGGTTCACGGCGACGGTCGGGGTCATGGCGCAGCTCTTCGCCGGGGTCTCGAACGAGTCGACCCGCCGATCGGAGCTCCAGGTCCTGCCCTCGTCGCTCGAGGCGTTGAGCCAGATCCCGTGGAACTCGTCTTCGTAGCCGTTCGCCCGCACGAAGTACAGGCGATCCTTGAAGCGTGACTCGCTCCGATCGGCCGCAAGGTGGTAGTAGCCCTTCCCGCCGCCCAGAGCCGTAGTCACCACCACCGACAACGTCCTGCCGCCGTCTTCCGATCTCTGTACCCACGCCTTTTGCTGGAAGAGCGATGCCGGAAGGACGACGGTTCCATCGGTGAGCACCGCCGGCTCCGCGAACGCCAGGCGCTCGCCGCTTCCGGAAATCGCCGAGACCATTTCGAACGGCCCGCCGTCCGAGCTCTTGTACAGCCTCACGTCGACGTCCATGTGCTCCTTGAAGAACACGGTGCTGAAGTAGACGGTGGTTCCGAGCGCCGCGAGCTTGGTGCCGTCGTGGTTCCCCGGAAGGGTCTGCGGCTCCGGACCGAACGTCGCCCCGCCGTCGGCCGAGGTGAAGAGCGCGATCGGGTAGAGGTCCTGAAAGCTCCCCCGGGTTCCAATCCAGGCCAGAACCGCCCGCCCGTCCGGGAGGATCTCGGTCCAGGGATCGTATCCCCAGAAGTCGTGCGGGGTTTCCTTCCAGGTTTCACCGCCGTCGGTGGAGACGAAGCTGGTGAGCCGGCAGCTTTCGTAGGGGCGATTCACGTCCGTCACCACCATGGCGGCTGCCAGCAGGCGGTTCGCGTCCACTGGATGAGCGGAGACGTGGGGCTCGACGAGAGGGAGACCGGTGAACTGTGAAGGGATCTCGACGTTCGGACCCACACGGACTCTATTCCTCTCGTCGACCTCCGGGAGAGTTTCGGCGGTGGGCGCCGGCGCCGAGCATCCCGAGGACAAAGCGGCGGCAACGACGATCGAAACTCCGGAACACGGGAACTTCATTCACTCCTCCAGCGGGGAGAATTCACAGCTCGAACGGTTCCTGCCCCTCGTGAGTCTTTCGAGGGCCGCGGTCGGGCAGCTGGAGCCGGGAGAGAAAGCGGAGATACTCGGCGAACGAGATCCGCCGGCTCTCGCGGATTCGCTTGAGAGCGGCCACGTCTTCCGCCGTGGTCGGGAGATCCCTCTCCAGCTCCAGCGGCTCAGAACGCTTCGAGCTCACGGTAGCGCTCCCGAAGTCCGTGCTTTTCGAACTGAGCCCGGACCTCCTCGCGATCGACGTCTGGAAGACTCAGGAGGAACCGGATGTCGGCCATGTCCTGGAAGGTCCGAGACGGATCGTTCTTCATGGCGACGACTTTCATGGCGATCAGGTGCTCCGGTCGAGGGACGGGAATCCTCATGCCTCCCGGTCCATCCAGGATCCGGATTCCCGCGAAAATCATGCCGCTCGTCGGCTCCTGAACGTACACCAGGTCGATTCCACCGCGGTCGGAATCGGGGTGTTGGTGGTTGGAGTAGCCCGTCGAGCGATGGAGCGTTCCGTAGCCGAGAGATTCCAGGAAACGGATGACCTCTTCCCGAGCGCCGGCGTCCAGGACGAAGTCGAGATCCACCGTCGCTCGCGACATTCCGTAGCCTCCGAGTCCGACACCTCCGATCACGGCGAATCGGAGGTTCCGTCGTTCGAAGAACGGAAGTACCTCGTTCAGCACCGCTACAAAGTCCACGAAGTGCCTCTCGAGGAGAGTACCACGGGCATCGCCTCCGCTCAGGCGCTCCACGGATCGTAGTCGGGGTCGGGCGGTTCCTCGCGGGGACGCACCTCCTGGGGCACGTTTCTCAGGTTCACCCGGATCCGGGTCCAGGTCGTGTACCGTCCCCGCATGGCGTCCACGAGCACGTCCTCCTCCTTTATATACGGAGCGGCTTCCGGGTGTCGCTCCTTCCACCGCGAAAGGCCGGAAAGAGCATCCTCCTTCTTCGCCGCCTTGGCGACGGTCACCAGAGGCATCGTCTTGCGCTTCGAGGGCTGGACTCTGGGGGGCTCCCCTTCCTGCTTCCGGTAGTGGGGCGGCCAGGGGGCGTCGCCCAGGCCTTCCGCCTCGTGGCGCTTCGCGAGCTCGAGGAGCGGCGCGAGCGATCCCGGAGCCTCGTCGATTCCCTCGCTCAGGTCTCCGAGCTTCGCGAACCGCTCCGGCATCGTCTTCAGCGTGAAGTCGGAGAGCTCGCAGTGCGGGACTTCGTCCCAGGCGAGCGGCGCCGAGACCCGCGCGTCCGGAGTCGGCCGCACCGAGTAGGCCGAGGCCACGGTCCGATCTTTCGCGTTCTGGTTGTAGTCTACGAAGACCCCGTGCCGCTCCTCCTTCCACCACTTGCTGGTGATGAGATCGGGGGCCCGCCGCTCCGCCTCGCGGGCGAGCGCGAGCGCGGCACGGCGCACCTGGTCGAAGCCCCACCGCCTTTCGATCCGAACGTTCACGTGGATGCCGCGGGAGCCCGAGGTCTTCGGCCAGCCGACGAGGTCGAAGTCGGCCAACACCTCTCGAACGATCCAAGCCGCCTCACGAACGGCGCCGAAGCCGACACCCGGCCCGGGATCCAGATCCACGCGGAGCTCGTCGGGATGGTCCAGGTCGTCGGCGCGCACCGGGTGGGGGTTGAGGTCGATGCAGCCGAGGTTCGCCATCCAGGCGATGTGGGCGACCTCCGTCGCCACGATCTCGTCCGCGGTCCGACCCGAGGGGAACCGGAGGCTCACCGTCGTCACCCACTCCGGCCGCTTCTCGGGCGCGCGCTTCTGGAAGAAGAACTCTCCCTCGGCGCCGTGCACGTAGCGCTTCAGGACAACGGGACGGTTGAAGATCCCGCGGAGGGCACCCTCTCCGACCTCCACGTAGTACCGCACCAGCTGAAGCTTCGTGATTCCCGCCGCGGGGAAGTAGAGCTTTTCCGGGTTCGAGACCCTCACCTCACGTCCCGAGATCGAGAGGACCTCGGCCTCCGCCGCCTTCGCCATCGTTCGATCCGACTATAGACTGGCTCGCACTTCCGTCACCAGCTGGTAGATCGCGAGCCGGGCGCGAGCGCGCTTCACCATGGGAGACGGTCGTTCATTCCATGCGGAAGATCAAACGAGCGTTGACCCTGTATGCGCAGTTCCGATAGTCTCCCTTACCGTCGCGGCGCTCCATCCGCACTCTCGTTCCGGAAAAGAAGTGAAAACGCGGCTCTGCCTCTCTTCGATTCTCGCGTCGAGCCTGTTCTTCGCGCGCGAGACCTGGCCGGTTCCGTTCCAGGAGGCGCCAATCGACGGGCCGGACGCACCCGCGCCTCCCGAAGTCATCACCCGCAGCGACGACGGAGACGCGACCCTGCGCGCGGTGCGGCTCGACTCTCCTCTCGTGGTGGACGGGGTCCTCGACGAGGCCGTCTATCGCACGACGAAGGCGGTGAGCGGCTTCATCCAGCAGGATCCCCACGAGGGCCAACCGGCGACGGAGGAGACCGAGCTCTGGGTGCTGTTCGACGACGAGCACATCTACGTGTCGGCCAGGTGCTGGGACAGCCGCCCGGAGCTCATCGTCGCCAACGAGATGCGAAGAGACAACGTCGGCCTCTACGAGAACGACAACTTCGCCGTCCTGTTCGACACCTTCCACGACGGGCGCAACGCCTTCATCTTCCACATCAATCCGCTCGGCGGGCTCTTCGACGCCCAGCTCGTCGACGAGAACCTGTTCAACCGCGACTGGAACACGGTGTGGGAGGCCAAGACCGGCAGGTTCGAGGACGGTTGGACCCTCGAGATCCGGGTCCCGTTCAAGTCGCTCCGGTACAAGGGCGGCGGCCCGCAGATCTGGGGGATCAACGCGCGGCGAATCGTTCGCTCGAAGAACGAGTTCACGCACATAACCCCCATCCCCGC
>DAISKN010000106.1:0-13417 GCA_036820975.1 Acidobacteriota bacterium
TCCTCGCCCTTCCGGAGGAGCAGCGGACACGGCTCCAGGAGCTCTCGGGACGCGTCCGCGCCCTTCTGCGCCGCTCCCAGCCGCAACTTCCCGACGCCCAGCGCTTCCGGCTGGGATCGGTCGAGATCGATTTCGCCCGCCAGCAGGCGAGCCGCCGCGGCCGCCCGGTGAAGCTTTCGTTCCGCGAGTTCGAGCTCCTTCGTTACCTAGTGACCCGCCGCGGCGAGGTGGTCACCAGGGACGAGCTGATGGAGCACGTTCTAGGCTACTCGCCGCAGGCGACCTCGAGGGCCGTCGACAACCTCATCGTCCATCTTCGAAAAAAGATCGAGGTCGATCCTCACAATCCCCGTCATATACTCACCGCCTACGGTATCGGCTACAAATTGGTCGAATGATGATACCTTTGGGAAGGCTACAAGGCGAGACAAGCAATTACATTCTGCGACATCCAGCGCCTTTGCCTGCCAGTAAGATCCCCGCGCCTTCGCAAAACGTGCATAACGTGCATGATGAGAAACAACATAGGGATTGCCGGAGCTCTCGGGGGTGGATAAGGACTTCCCAATTCCGCTGCTGTTCGCGTCCATCGGGTCGAAGAAGAGCGCCCATTTCTTTCTGCAGAAAAGTCTTTCCGTTAGGAGGTCCATGATGCGTAGTTGGATGCTTTGGCTCGCCGCCCTCGTTGCTTCAGCGATCATCCTTCCCGCTGCGGCACTGGGGCAAACCCAGAACGCCGAGCTCAACGGACGCGTTCGCGATCCAAGCGGGCTGGCGCTTCCCGGGGCGACCATCACTCTCAACGAGCCGGCCACCGGGTTCTCGAGGACCACCATTTCCGGTGCCGACGGGGCCTACATCGTGACCAACCTGCGCCCGGGTACCTATGACGTCACCGTGGAAATACAGGGCTTCGGTACGGTGAGACGGACGGGCCTGGTCATGAGCGCGGGCTCCGAGTTGACCGTCAACTTCGACCTGGAACTGGCCACGATCGAAGAGGTCGTGACGGTGACCGGCGAAACGCCTCTGATCGAGCTCACGAGCAATCGCATCGGAGGCACCCTGGGCACGCAGGAGATCGACAGCATCCCGACGAACTTCCGCCAGTTCGCCGACCTCACGAAGTACGTTCCCGGCATGACGTCGCAGCCCGGCAACTCCACCTTCGAAGGCGGCCAGGTGAATGCCAACGGAGCGATGACCGCCAACAACATGTTCATGATCGACGGCGCCTACAACAACGACGACCTGCTGGGCGCCGGGCCAGGCTCCCAGGTACGGGTGGTGCTCGACATCATCTCGGAGTATCAGGTGCTCTCGAACCAGTACGCGGCCGAGTTCGGCGGCGCCGCCGGGGCGGTGGTGAACGTGGTCACCCGCAGTGGGACCAACGATTTCTCCGGCAGGGCCTACGGCTATTTCCGGAACGACTCACTGTACTCCCGGAGCGCCTTTCTTCCGGAGGACGAACCGAAGCCGGACGAGAGGACGCTCCAGGCCGGCTTCGGGATCGGAGGCCCGATCGTCAAGGACAGGGCCCATTTCTACTTCAACTACGAGCGGGACGAGGAGAAGACGAGCGGCTTCAAGGACTTTTCGGACGAAGGCTTTCCCATCGCCCAAGACCAGGTGGGTACGTTCGAGGTCACGGCCAACAACTTCTTCGCTCGGGGAGACGTCCAGATCAACGCCAACAACATATTTTCGGCCCGCATCGTTACCGAGAAGGCGCCCGCCATCGGCGAGGATTTCAACGAGAACGAGGCGGTAGGCGACGCTTACGACGCCGAGGTGGATCAGGATATGAGCCTTGCGTTCTCCCTGACGTCCATCATGGGCGACCAGGCGTCGAACTCCCTGCGCGTTCTCGTCATCCGGGAAGAGCGAGGGACGGGAAGCCAGTTCTTCTTCGACGAAAACATCAGCTGGATCGGCATGCAGGGCGACCAGTTCGCCCTGGTCCCCGGGCAAGAGCACCCGGGATATCTCGCCGGAGGAGGCGAGGGGTCGGGGCTGTTCCAGATCATCCGGACCCTCGACATCTCCGACACCTACAGCTATTTCGTTCCCGGCTGGAACGGCGATCACAACTTCAAGTTCGGCGCGGGCTACAGCCGGAACGGTGTGGATCCGCAGGGGCTGGCCAACTCGGGCCTGTTCGAGTTCGGCTCCGACCTCCCGTACGACCCCGCGAACGGGGAGACCTACCCCGAGCAGTTCTCCATCACCGTCGGTCCTCCGGGCCTCGATCAGTTCGACGCCGTGAGCAAGGACTGGCGCGCCCACTTCTTCGTCCAGGACAAGTGGCGCCTGAACGATCGGCTGACTCTGAACCTCGGCCTTCGGTGGGATTATCAGGATATCGTTCCTAACGGCGGAGACGATTTCGCGCCTCGCCTGGGCTTCGCCTGGGACCCCGTGGGTGACGGCAGGACCGTCATTCGCGGTGGATTCGGACGATTCTCCACCTGGACTCGCGGACAGGTGGACATCGACGTTCTGCGAAACGGCGTCCTCACTGAATTTCCCACGATCACCGTGGACGAAGAGGGCAGCGCGGTGCTCGTCCCCGACGTGACCACCGACACTGCCGGAAATCTCGGAATCGCGGTGCTCAGCGCAGAGGGCCAGGCCGAGCTGGAAAGCATCCGCGACCAGGTGCTCGCGGGCGAGACCTACAACGGCGAGCCTCGGCTCGACAGTCCGGATCGGGCCATGCCCTACCAGTGGGGATGGAGCCTCGGGCTGCAGCGCGAGCTCGCGCAAGACCTCGCCTTGACGTTCGATTACGTGGGCAACGGGACGCGGGATCAACTCGGTCTCATCGACATCAACGAGCCTACTGCCGGCGTCCGGCCGGGTATCGACGTCTTCGACCCTACCGGGGATCTGGTCCCCGGCGAGGCGCGCGACACCAGTTTCCGGCGAGTGCTTCAATACCAGACCCGAAGCGAGCTGGACGGGGACTACAAGTCACTGCAGGTCGCTGTCAACAAGCGGTTCTCCAACCGGTGGAGCTCCCGCGTCGCCTACACCTGGCAGAGGTCGAACTTCGTCGGCGTCGGGATCGAGAGAAGGGTGTGGCTCGACAACGACCTCCGCGCCGACTACGGCCGTTTCCAGTTCGACCGGGCTCATGTGCTGAACCTCAACGGCACGTTCAACGTGTTCGAGGGGCTAACCCTGTCCGCCGTGGTGAGCGCCCAATCGGGTGCACCGGGGAACGAGATCACGGGCGCCGATGACAACCGGGACAACGATCGCAACGACCGGCCGATACAGGGCGTGACCGATCACGGCGTGGCCATCGCGTCCGAAGTCGACTCTCAGGGTCGGGCGGTCCCCTACGGCATCGACGGGCCGAGCTACGTCGAGCTGAACTTGTCGGTGCGCTACAACCTGAACCTGGGAGCGGACCGATCGGTCGGGTTTTTCTGGGATATGTTCAACGTCACCAACCGGACGAACCTGACGCCCATCGTTTCCAACCGAGCGAGCGGGGCGTTCCTGACGTCGACTTCGTCCTACTTGCCGCGGCAGATGCAGCTCGGCATGCGCTTCACGTTCTAATCGTTTCGGATCCGGGCCGGATTCCTGAGAAGGAATCCGGCCCTCGTGTCTCTGCCTTGCGCCCGGGGCGAGTCTGTTGTAAGACAAGGACATATGAAAGGGGCGGTCACCGTCTTCCTTGTCGCTCTATCGCTTTGCCCGTCTTTCGAAACGAGCGCTCTCCAGAAGCGACTGGAGAATCTCACGGAGGAAGAGGCCGCCGACCTCTGGCTCGAGGAGATCGCCGCCTACATCATCACCAAGAGCGAGCGGGAGGTTTTCGAGAGCCTGAAGACCCCCGAGGAGCGCGTGCAGTTCATCGAAGGCTTCTGGAGGCGCCGCGATCCCACGCCGGAGACTCCGGAGAACGAGTACCAGATCGAGCACTACAGGCGCCTGGCCTACGTGAACAAGTTCTTCGGATCCGGCCGTCCGGGGTTCCGAACCGACATGGGCCGGATGTACATCCTTCTCGGCCCGCCCGATGTCATCGACGCCGACCCCATGGGTCGCCAGATGCACCAGTACCCGACCGAAGTCTGGATTTACCGGCGGCCCGCCCATCCGCGGCTCCCGCCGAACATGGAAATCGCCTTCGTCGACAAATACCTCACCGGCGAGTACGAGCTGACGTTCAATCTCCTCAAGGATGCCGACGCCACCCGACAGCTGGAAGCTTTGATCGACGAGCCCTACCACGACGCCGTCACGGTTGCGGAGATGCGGGCCTGGAACTTCGGGCGAACGGGGACCGTGCACTACGGAGACGGCGGGCTTCCCGAAATCGAGAGGATCAACGAACTCGCTCTCGTGTCGCAGATCCCGGAGAGGCAGCTCCAGCCGCTCGCCGCGGAAGTCAGTAGCCGGTTCAGCTTCGGCGGCGGGGCGCTCGAGGGCGAGCGCCGGGTCGAGTTCTACCGCGCGGGCGAGGGCCTGGTCACCGTGCCGGTGACGATCCGGGTTCCCTACAAGGACTTCACTTTTCTCGAGAAAACCGACCAGGTCGAATCCCGCATCGACGTGTTCGGTCGCATCCTGGGCTCGAATGGTGACGTGGTCGACGAGTTCGACCGCCAGGAGACCCTCACCGTGCCCCGGGATCGAATCGAGAGACTGTCGAAGGAGTTTCTCCTCTATCAGCTCATCTTCCACAGCCCGCCCGGAGAGTATCAGCTCGAGGTGGCGGTGCGGGACAACGGAAGCAATACCGTTCGCACGGCGGCGGAAACGCTTCGCGTTCCCGATTTCTCTCAACCCACGTTGTTTCTGAGCAGCGTCGTCCTGGCGGATGCGATCGTGAAGCTCGACCCACCTCCTCCGGCGGGGAAGAAAGAGCCCTTCCGGTTCGGTGATTTCGAAGCCGTCCCCAATTTCACCCGCACGTTCTCCTCGAGCGGCGCGCTGAACGTCTACTTCGAGGCGTACAACCTGGCGGTCGATGAACAGGGTAAGAACTCACTGAAGCTGAGCTACCGGTTCGAGCAGGACGGCGCGCGCTTCCGGGAGGTGCCCGCCACGTACCTCTATCCGACCGACCAGCGGCAGAGAAGCATCATGTCCGCGATACCTCTGAAGGCTTTCACTCCCGGAGAGTACGCCGTCGTCATCACGCTCACCGACGAGGTGGCCGGCGTGTCCGCAACCGTTCGAGAAAGCTTCCTGGTCAAGTAGCTACGTAGATCGAGACCAAGAGGGATCGATCGACATTCTCGTACAAAATGTTACCTTGGAATACTTCCCCCCTGGCGTCCAAACGCCTAGAATCGCCCCCTCAATGGCGATAGCCCGAGGGGTCCGTCTATCTTGCGGGTGGCACGCAATCGGAACCCATTTTCGATTTCCTTCTCCTCCAGGCCGGATGACGAGAGTACGAAAAGGATGAAAGGACGAACCAAGATGAGAAAGCTGATTTCGAGCGCCGCTCTCGCGGTGCTGCTCCTGGCGGCAATGGCGTTTTCCGCCCAGACGGCGCCGCCAGTGCCGTCGCTCGCCGAGCCGTTCAAGCTGGGCACGTTCGAGATCGACGGTGAGCCGACGCTCGGTATCGTTCTGCGGGACCAGATCGTGGTCGAGCTGAAGGCGGCGAACCGCGAGCTGGAGCGCAAGCCGGAATACGCGAAGCTTCCGATGCCGGAAGACATGAAAGGTCTCGCCGGCCTCTACCACATGGGCTACAACCGACGGATCTACCAGATCGTGAATCACGTCGTCGGCGGAGCACTCCTCGACGGAGGAAAACGCTCCTACGTGCACAAGGTGGCGGAGGTGCGTACCCTGCCCCCCATCGATCCGGGGAAGATCCTGAACGCCGCAGGGAACTACTACGGGCACGTGGGCGAGATGAACACTCCCGAGGAGCAGCGGAAAGAGGCCGAGGAGCGGCGCAAGAACCGGGGCATGGCCTACCTCTTCCTCAAGCCGCCGAGCGTCGTCATTGGAAACGGCGAGGACATCGTGATCCCCAAGGGCCGAGACAAGATCGACTGGGAGTGCGAGCTCGGGGTCATCATCGGCGAGCCGGCGAAGTACGTGAGCGCGGCGAACGCGAAGAATCACATCTTCGGCTATACCATCGAGCTCGACATGTCGGATCGAGGCGGCCGGGGCGAGGCGCAGCAGCGCTCGGACTGGCTCATCGGCAAGGGCCACGACACGTTCGCCCCCATGGGTCCTTTCGTGGTGCCGGCGGAGTTCGTGAAGGAGCCGATGAACCTGAAGCAGACGCTCACCGTCAACGGCAAGCTGATGCAGGACTCGCACAGCTCGGACATGATCCATAACGTCTACGAGCTCATCGAGTACGGATCGTCGATCCTCACTCTCGAGACGGGAGACGTCATCGCCGCCGGGAGCCCCGCGGGCACCGGGATGTCGCGGTCGGTCCGCCCCGACCAGATCTTCCTCAAGCCGGGCGACAAGATCGTCGCTACCATCGAGGGCATCGGGGTCATGACCCACGACGTCAAGGCGGAGGCGGGCGCACCCTCGGGGCCCACCTCGTCGCGCTGAGAAAACGGAGGACAGAACCATGCATCGCACAATCAGCCTCGTTTCCTCGCTCCTGCTCCTCGTCGTGGGCGCCGCTTTTGCCCAGCCGGTCGAGCCCTTCAAGCTCGGGACGTTCGACATCGACGGCGAGCCCAGGATCGGGATCGTGCTCCGTGACCGCATCGTGGTGGAGCTCGGAGCGGCGAACCGAGAGCTCGAGCGCCGGCCCGACGTTGCGGACCTCCCGATGCCCGAGGACATGAGGATCCTCGCGGGCCTGTACAACATGGGCTACGACCGCAGGATCTATCAGATCGTGAACCACGTCGTCGGCTCGAACCTCCTCGAGGGCGCAGGCCGCCGCGGGTACGTCCACGACCTCTCCCAGGTGCGAACGCTCGCGCCCCTCCGACCGCGAAAGATCCTCAACGCCGCCGGAAACTACTACGGCCACGTGGGCGAGTCGGGAACTCCGGAGGAGCAGCGCAAAGAGGCCGAGGAGCGGCGCAAGAACCGGGGCATGGCCTACCTCTTCCTGAAGCCTCCGAGCTCGGTCATCGGCAACGGCGACGATATCGTCGTCCCCAAGGGCCGCGACAAGATCGACTGGGAATGCGAGATCGGCATCGTCATCGGGCAGCCGGCGAAGAACGTCCCCGCGAGCCAGGCCAAGAACCATATCTTCGGCTACACCATCGAGCTCGACATGTCCGATCGCGGGGGACGGGGCGAGGATCCGCCGCGGTTCGGAGGCTCCGACTGGCTCATCGGCAAGGGACACGACACCTTCGCTCCGCTCGGGCCGTTCATCGTGCCCGCGGAGTTCGTCAAGGACCCGATGAACCTCAAGCAGACGCTGACGGTGAACGGCAAGCTCATGCAGGACGCGCACAGCTCCGACATGATCCACAACGTCTACGAGCTCATCGAGTACGGCTCCACGGTCCTCACCCTCGAGCCCGGCGACATCGTGGCCGGCGGGAGCCCCGCGGGAACCGGGATGTCGAGGTCGGTCCGCGCGGAGCAGATCTTCCTGAAGCCCGGCGACAAGATCGTGGCGACGATCGAGGGGATCGGCACGATGACTCACGACGTCAAGGGCGAAGGGGCGAGCATGGGCGGTCCCACGTCGTCGCGTAAAGAGTAGCGGTTTGATTTCCGCGAGCCTGGTTCTCACGACCCTCGTCGGCACGCTGGTCGTGGCCAACAAGAGCGGAGACACCGTCTCTTTCATCGACCTCGACACCGGCCGCGAAGCGGCGCGGGTCGAGGTCGGAAGGGCTCCCCACGAGCTCGCGGTGTCGCCGGACGGCCGGACGGTCCTCGTCGGCGAATACGGCCCGGAGAGCGACCACGGCCGAACGGTGGCTATCCTGGATCTCGCGAGCGCGACCGTCGTCGGCCGGATCGACGTGGGGCCGGATTCCCGGCCCCACAGCATCGCTTTTCTTCCCGATGGCTCTCGCGCCGTCGTGACCCTCCAGAATCTGGACACCCTCGCGGTCCTCGATCTCCAGTCGCGCACCGTGGCGCGAACCATCCCGACGGGCGGACGCGAGAGCCACATGGTCCGGCTGAGTCCCGACGCACGCCGGGCGTACGTCACCAGCCGCCTCGGGGAGGGGACTCTCTCCATCATCGATCTGGAAGGCGACTCCCCGACGCGCGTTCTCGAGACGGGCGCCGGGGCCGAGGGCCTCGCCGTCACCCCGGACGGCCGTGAGGTCTGGGTTCTCGACCGGGAGGCGGGAACGATCACCATCGTGGACGCGTCACGTGGCGTCGTCGTCGAGAGGGTCCCATCGCGAATGCAATCGAACCGGATCGCCATCTCCGGCGCCGGCGAGGCGATCGTCACCAACGGCACGTCGGGCGAGGGTGTTGTCCAGTACGTCAACCTGTGGGACGTCGAGACAAGGACCAGGAAGGGGCGGGAGCTTCCCCTCAAAGACGGCCAGCCCGGCGAGGGAGCCTTCGGCATCTGGATTCAGGACCGAACGGCGTTCATCAGTGACACCAACGGCGGCCGGGTTCTCGCCTATGACCTGGACTCATGGGGTAGCGAGCCTCAGGTCCTGATCTCCGGGCTCGAGAAAGAGCGGCCAGACGGGATGGGATGGTCGCCCGTTCGCGTCGAAGCCGGGGCACCGACCCCGCGCTGACCGGCGAGGATTAGCGGCGGGAACCGCTTTCGAGTATTCTCCTCCGCGTTTTCGAGGAGGGGAAGATGGTCGCCATAACCGCCCTTTGGATTCCAATCGTTCTGTCCGCGGTCTTCGTCTTCGTCGTCAGCTCGATCGTCCACATGTTCCTGGGTCACCACCGGTCCGACTTCAAGAAGCTTCCCAACGAAGAACGGACGCTCGAGGCGCTCCGAGGCGAGAACCTGTCTCCGGGGGACTACCTGTTCCCCCGCCCCGCGAGCCCGAAGGACATGAGGTCGCCCGCCATGCTCGAAAAGTACAACCGGGGCCCCGTGGGAGTGATGACGGTGCTGCCGAGCGGTCCTCCGACCATGGGAAAGCAACTCGTTCAGTGGTTCCTGTTCTGCATGGCCGTGGGAATCGCCGTCGCCTATCTTACCGGGCGCGCACTAGGCCCCGGAGCCGACTATCTCGCGGTCTTCCGGTTCGCGGGAACCGGGGCCTTCTACGCCCACGCGTTCGGCCGGGTCATCGAATCCATCTGGATGGGGCGGGCGTGGAGCACCACCCTGAAGAACGTATTCGACGGTCTTCTCTATGCGCTCGTGACCGCCGGGACGTTCGGCTGGCTCTGGCCGCGATGATCGCACCGACTCCGGGTTGATCCCGTCCAATTCCGCGCCGGTGCAGGCCGCCTCGAGGAGGCGCCGCGCGAGGTCCCACACCGCGGGGTCGCGGTCCATCTTCGCGTGGGGGATGCGAAACGCCAGCTTCCACCAGGGGACGTCGTCGAGGGAGATCTCGCTTCCCGGCTGGCGCGAGTAGTCGAATCGCCAGTTGCCGAGGACGCGCGTTCGCGAAGGATCCGAAGCCCGGACCGGATGCTCGCCGTCCAGGAACCATCCGTCGGTCTGGTAGAGGTTCGCGGCGTTCCGGACGTTCGGTGGGACGGTGCCGTCGTCGCGTCCCACGCTGTCGACCTGAACGGTGAGCTCGACGGGAATGGCGAGCTCCTCGAGCTCCCGGGCGAAGTGCCCCACAGCGGCCCCGCCGAGGCTCTGGCCGTACAGGACGAGACGGCTGCTGCGGGCCTGACGCACAAGCTCGAGTGCGACGGCGCGGCTCCGATTCTCGAACGTCTCGGCGAAGAAGCCCTGTCGCCGGAGCTCCAGCGCCAGCTGTCGAACCCCTTTGGTGTCGTCATCCCAGGCATCGCGCCCGCCGAGAAATCCCACGACCAGACACGAGCCTTCGGGAAGTGGTGTGGGGGTGATGACGTCCTCGATACGGATTCCGGCGCAGCCGGAGGCGATCAGGAGCGCCGCTGCAGCGATGCGCATTTCGCGAGGTCTCACCATGGGTGCAGCAGATCGATCTCAGCCACTGCGCTAGTGTACGCTCCTCGCACGATGGACGCCCCTTCCCGATTCCGTGTCCTCTTCATCTTTGTGTTCGTCTTTTCCTCCCTCACCGCCGAGGCGCAGGTTCCTGACGACGTTCGAAGAAAGCTTCTCGCGATCGGCTTCGGCTCCTCCCTCGATCCCTCGATGGAAATCTACGAGCCCCTCCTCGCGGCCGCGCCCAAAGGGGATCTCGTCATCGAGAAGGACGTCCACTACGGGGAGCACGATCGGAATCTCGTCGATCTGTACCGGCCGCGCGGGGTCGAAGGCGCCCCCGTTCTGGTGTACGTCCACGGCGGTGGGTACCGAACCGGCGATCGGGACCTGAACCCGCTCGTCTACGCGAACATCCCAACGTACTTCGCCCGGCACGGGCTTCTCGCGATGAGCGCCACCTACCGGCTGGCGCCCCAAGCCAGCTGGCCTTCGGGCGCCGAGGACATGCGCGCTCTCGTTACCTGGGTTCGGGAGAACGCGCGCAGACTGGGAGGCGACCCGGACCGCATCTTTCTGATGGGGCATTCCGCGGGAGCGACTCATGTCGCCACCTACGCGTTCGACGCGCGCTTCCAGCCGCCGGAAGGACATGGGCTCGCGGGCATCGTTCTCGTGAGCGGGCGCTACCGGCTGCGATGGGATGCGGACGATCCATCTCTCGACTCCATCCGCCAGTACTTCGGAGACGATCCGACCCTGTACGAATCCCGCTCCGCGTTGACCCACGTTCCCGGAAGCGAGGTGCCGGCTCTCCTGGTCGTAGCGGAGTACGATCAGCGCAATCTCGTGGAGACGACGGGAGAGCTCTTCGTCGCCCTATGCGAGCGCGACGACGGCCGGTGTCCCCGTTTCCTTCAGCTTCGCCATCACAACCATCTCTCGGAGGTCTTCCATATCAACGCCGGGGACGAGCTTCTCGGGCGGGAGATTCTGGATTTCGTCGAAGAGGGCGCAGCGCGCCAGCGAGAAGGAGCTCGCGCGAGGTGAGGACCTAGCGGGGGACCGATGGCTTCGGCCTTCGTCTCGCCAGGCCGAACCAGATGAGAGCGCCGGTGAGGAGGAGTCCGCAACCCGGCGCGGGAACGGAAACGGGGTCGTCGAAGATATACGTCAAAGTGATCGCGCCCGCGGACTGGATCGAGCCGTGAAAGATGCCCTGCAGTCCGGCGCCGGACGCCGTGAACTCGAACCTGGGAAAGAGGAACGGAAGTGGGAGGGGAGTATCGGGTACCGCGGTTGAGAAGTCGCTGCGAAGCGCGGTGGCCGCGACCGCGGGAATGACGTTGGGAAATGCGGTTCCGATCGGCGCCCCTGGTGTGGCTGACGACGAGACCGCGGCGATTCCAATCAGGTCGGTGATCTCCGTGAACGACATCGAGTGTGTGTAAGCGGTGCTGCTGAAGAATGGTTGCGAGGCGGCGCCGTGGTGCTGGCCGGAGTACAGAATCTCGGGATTGACGAGGAATCCCAAGCCGAAGTCGTGCTCGATGGAAAGACTGAAGACAT
The DNA here is from genome assembly GCA_036820975.1 of Acidobacteriota bacterium. Lineage (GTDB taxonomy): Bacteria > Acidobacteriota > Vicinamibacteria > Marinacidobacterales > SMYC01 > DAISKN01. The sequence continues at coordinate 11,591 of DAISKN010000106.1, forward strand.
AAGGCTGACCCACGCAGACCGGAGTGCAGAGCAGACTGGAGGGGAGCGTTCCCGATACCTGAACGACCCCCTGGAGGGTCGCGTCCACGCGGGTGAGCGAGCCCAGGTTGGAGGGAAACGACTCGAAGAGAATCCCGGGAAACGCCACGGTCCCTGAGCCCGGGCCGAAGCCCGTCGAGATGTCGAAGGACTCGATTTGCGTGATCACGCCCGCGTGCGCTGGGGAAGAGATGACGAGAGTGAATAGCGCGAAAGCCGCTCTCATGCTTGGTGCTCCTGTGAGGTCCATTGCGAGGGGTGTGCAAGTCACGTGCCGGTGCTAGCCCTATGTGATTTCAAGGGTTTAGAAGCATGTGGCGAATGAGGCTTGTAAGAATTCACGACACCCTCGGTTGGCGGTTGCGCTCAAAGGCTTGGAAATCAATGAAATCGCGTTGCGGCGGGTTGTAGTCAAGAATGCCGACGATCAACATCTTGAGCACAGAAAGGCGGGGTCGCGCTTTCTTGCTGCAATTTCGGAACTTGGCTTCGCCGGCGTACCAATATCTTGATTGACTCGCTTCACTGGATCGATCTATACGAGTCTCTATGATCCGTCTCGTGTCGGGCCTCCTGGCGCTCGCTTTCGCCCCGGCGGCGCTCGCCCAGGTCTCCACCTCCGAGTCGAAGCTCCTCGATTCCCTCGACCGCTCGCGCACGCTCGTTCTCATGAAGCGCCTTTCCGAGGACGTGGTCTCGAACGAGTCGGGCGCGGGCGCCGGCACGGCGGTCGCGGGAAGCCGCGACGAGAGGCTGCTCGCCGATTTCATCGAGAAGGAGATGGCCGGACTCGGCTTCGAAGTCCGTAGGGAGAGTTTCCCCGTTCGGGCCTACGAATCCGGCGAGGTGACTCTTGTCGCCGCGGGCACGAGCCTCCCCGCGGTGACCCTTCATACCTCTCCCGGAACCTGGGGGACAGTGGACGGCGTTCCCTATCGACGGGGAAGCGAGGATGACGGGCGGAAGCTCCGGGCGACGCTCGTGGAGGCGGGCGACGGTCTCGCCGCGGACTACGACCGCGTGGGCGACGTCAGCGGCAAGGTGGTGCTCGTGCGGCGAACGCTGTGGCCGAGCTACGCGATCGTCGAAGCGGCGCACCGAGGCGCCGTCGCGATTCTATTCCACGGTTACGGAGAGAATTCCCTCGACGACGCGTTGAAGCAGGACAGCGTCTGGTATCGCGACGAAATTCCCGCGTTCAGCATTCGCAAGACCGATGCGGCGAAGCTCGCGACCGGAGCGGATATCGAAGTCGAGGCGCGGGTCGACGTCTCCTACGGTGTCTCCGAGAACGTCGTCGGCGTCGTTCGGGGAAGCACCCATCCCGAAGAGTGGATCCTGGTATCCGCCCATCACGACCGGTGGTTCGAAGGCGCCCAGGACGACAGCATCGGCGTCGCTTCCATGCTCGAGCTCGGCCGGGTGCTCTCGTCGGGACATCGCCCGAGGCGAAGTCTGATGCTCGTTGCGTTCGGAAGCGAGGAGGCGGGGGCGCTCGACACCCGCTACGACTGGCTCGCCGGCTCCTACGCGTTCATCAAGGCCCATCCCGATATCACCAATCGCCTGGCGTACGCCTTCAATCTGGATCTCGTCGGCTGGCCCGGGGAGAAGGGCGAGGTCTTCGCGACAGTGGACCAGCTCGCGTTCCAGAAGCAGCTTCTCGACGATCTCGATCTCTCGTCCCGGGTGAGCGTGCGTCCCGGGCTCGCGGCGCTCGTCGACGCCTGGAACCTCGGCTCGGTGGGCGGGGGTGCGGTCTCCTATCTTTCCTGGGGAGGCACATCG
>DAISKN010000107.1:0-13388 GCA_036820975.1 Acidobacteriota bacterium
TTCGATTACTACTCCGGGCGCATTCCCCGCGCTCCGCGCTGGGTGCGTGAGGCTCCAGCACATCTCGGTCGCCATCGCCGCGACCGGAATCTTTCTCGCCTATCGGACGTACTGGAACAACTCCAGGGCCGACGAGTCGATCGCCCGCGCCTGGCCGTCGCTCTATAGGACGCTCTACAACAAGTACTTCGTCGACGAGATCTACGGGGCCACGGTGGTCTCGGGGACGATCGAAGGCTCCAAGATGCTCAGCACGTTCGACGCCGAGGTGATCGACGGGGCGGTCAACGCCACCGCGAGTCTCACCGTCGGCGCAGCAGATCTTTCGTCGCTCGCCGACGCGAGCCTGGTCGACGGCGCGGTGAACGCGGTCTGGAAAGTATTCGCCCAGCTGTCCAGCCTCTTTCGGCAGGTCCAGACGGGTCTCATCCAGAACTACGCCCTGATGATGCTCTTCGGCGTCGGCATCCTGGTCGGGTTCTTCTATATCTATTTCTGGTAGAGGACGAGGTTCATGCTCGAGAACAATCCCTTCGGCTTCAACATCCTCACCCTGGTGGTGTGGTTTCCCACCCTGGGAGCGCTCGCGATCCTCTTCGGGCTGAGGAGGACCCAGGAGAACGCGATCAAGTGGGCGGCGAACCTCATCACCTTCGCGGGCTTCCTGAGCTCGCTGCCCCTGTGGTTCTCGTTCGACAACAACGGGCCTCAGTTCCAGTACAAGGAACTCTACGAGTGGATTCCTTCGATCGGGGTGCAGTACCACCTCGGGCTCGACGGCATCAGCCTTCTCCTGGTGATGATGACGACGCTCCTGGGCTTCATCGCCTGCCTGTCGTCATGGAATGCGATCACCGACCGGGTGAAGCAGTACTACATCTTCCTGCTCCTTCTCCAGACGGGCATGCTCGGGGTCTTCGTGTCCCTGGATTTCTTCCTGTTCTACGTGTTCTGGGAAGTGATGCTGGTCCCGATGTACTTCCTCATCGGCATCTGGGGAGGCCCGCGGAAGCTCTACGCCGCGATCAAGTTCTTCCTGTACACCCTGGTGGGAAGCGTCCTCATGCTCCTGGGGATCCTAGCGCTCTACTTCGCGTACCATGAGGCCACCGGCGTCTACACCTTCGACGTCACCCAGCTTTGGAGCCAGGACTACGCGCCCGGCCTCCAGTACTGGGTCTTCCTCGCGTTCTTCGTGGGCTTTGCCATCAAAGTCCCGATGTTTCCCTTCCACACCTGGCTTCCCGACGCTCACGTCGAGGCGCCTACCGCGGGCTCGGTGATCCTGGCGGGCGTTCTCCTGAAGATGGGAACCTACGGCTTCGTCCGGTTCTCGCTTCCACTTCTGCCCGAGGCCAGCCGCGACGCCGCCTGGTGGATGCTGGCGCTCTCGGTCATCGGCATCATCTACGGCGCTCTCGTGGCGCTGGTGCAGCCCGACTGGAAGAAGCTCGTCGCCTACAGCTCGGTGAGCCACCTCGGGTTCGTGATGCTCGGAGTCTTCGCCCTGACCGAGCTCGGCCTCCAGGGCGGGATCCTCCAGATGATCAACCACGGCCTTTCGACCGGCGGCCTGTTCTTGATCGTGGGGATCATGTACGAGCAGACCCACACCCGGGCGATCTCCGCCTACGGCGGCATCGCGAAAGTCGTGCCGGTGTTCGCGACACTCTTTCTCATCATCGCCCTCGCTTCGATGGGGCTACCGCTCCTGAACGGGTTCATCGGAGAGTTCATGATTCTCCAGGGCACGTTCGCGAGCCCCTACGCCGGCTGGCGCTACGCCGCGTTCGCAGTCTCCGGGATCGTGCTCGGGGCGGCGTACCTTCTCTGGCTCTACCAGCGGCTCATGTTCGGAAAGCTCGACAAGCCGGAGAACGAAAAGCTCCGGGACGTTTCCTTCCGGGAGCACGCCACCCTTCTTCCCCTCGTCGCCCTCTGCGTCTGGATCGGCGTCTATCCCAAGCCGTTCCTCGATCCGCTCCGGGTTCCGGTTCGGGCCATCGTGGAGCGTATAGAACCGGCCGAAAGATTCGCCGTTGAGCCGATAGCGCCGCCTTCGGCAGAGACCATCAAGAAGAGCGCCGCCGGCGACGACAACTAGGCCGCCATGCCCGAGGAACCGGTTGCCGCTGTATCTCAGCGGGCCCGGTGGGCTCTCCTCACGAGCATCGGGATCATGTTCCCGGTCTCGATCACTCTGGGCGCCGCCTTCGGCTATTTCATCGATCGAAAGCTCGGAACGCTCCCCTGGTTCTCGGCGATCTTCCTGATGTTCGGGATCGCGGCGGCCTTCATCAACCTCTTCAAGACGCTCAATAAGTTCGAGAAGCTCGATGCCGAAGGCCAGAAGCCGAGCCCGCCGGCTTGAGCTCCGACCCGGAGGCCTCCGAGCGCCGTCTGCGGCGCAGCTCCTGGCTGGTGGTGCTGCTCTTCACCGCGGCTGGCCTTCCGTTCGGAGTCGGATTCGCGGGGGCGATTCTCGCGGGCGGAGCCCTCTCGGCGCTCAACATGGAAGGCCTGGTTCGCCTGGTGCGCCTCGTCACTTCCCGGGCCGCCGAGCGGGCTTCCTGGCGCGCCGTCCTCGGGGTGGGTTTCCGTTACCTCTTGTTGGGAGTTGGTCTCTTTGTTATAGTTAGCGTTTGGCGTGTCAACGTGATCGCTCTCAGCCTGGGCCTGTCCGCGCCGGCGGCAGCCGTCTTTTGGGAGCTCGCACGCGATACGTTGAGGGAGTTTCGAAGCCATAGCGACATCGACACCTAGCCCCCGCCCCCGCCGAGCCTTGAGCCTTCATCGCAATCTCCCGGCATCCACGAGGCAGGCTCGCGTGCGCGCGGATCGTTGAACGCGGCAACCATGGAGCAATTCGAGCATCATTCGGCGCTATCGGGGATTCTGGAGTCAGTCTTTCACATCCATCTTCCCGACCACGTCGTCATGGCCATTTTCGTGGCCGTGCTCCTCAGCGGATTCGCCCTCTGGTTCCGCAGCCGCATCAGCCTGGAGAATCCGGGAAAGCTCCAGCTCGTGCTCGAGTCGTTGGTGGGCGGGCTCATCGGAATGCTCGAGGAGAACGTGGGCCACAAGGGCCGGGCGTTTCTGGGGCTCGTGGGGACTCTGGGGCTCTTCATCCTCGTGAGCAACCTCCTCGGCCTCGTCCCGTTCTTTTCCTCGCCCACGGTGTCTTTGAACATGCCCGTGGGCTGCGCTCTGGTTACGTTTCTGTACTACAACTTCCAGGGCATACAGGCACAGGGCGTCGGGCCCTATTTCAAGCACTTCCTCGGCCCGCTCCTGCCTCTCGCGATCATCATGCTTCCCATCGAGATCATCAGCCACCTGAGCCGCGTGCTGTCGCTCTCGATTCGTCTCTTCGGGAACATCTTCGGGGAAGAGCTCGTGGTGCTGGTTCTCGGGAGCCTGGTGCCGTTCGTCGTCCCCGTGCCCATGATGCTCTTCGGCGTCTTCGGGAGCATGCTCCAAGCTTTCGTCTTCATCATGTTGACGATGATCTACCTCGGCGGCGCGGTTGCCGCCGAGGAGCACTGATGCGGTTTTCGTTCGTTTCGAGTTCAAGGAGGAATCTGGTGACTAGAAAGGCTCTGCTGACAACCTTCGTATGGGGCGCTCTGCTCATGCTCGCGGCCCCGGTGTTCGCTCAGGGCGGTTCCGCGGCCTGGACCCCTGACGTGTACAAGTGGGCGATGATCTCGGGCGGCTTTTGTCTCGCGCTCGCGGCCGCGGTGGGAGCCTACTCCCAGAGTCGCGCGGTGAGCGCAGCCTGCGACGGCATCTCCCGGAACCCCGGTGCCGCCCCTCAGATACGGTTCGCGCTCCTGCTCGGACTGGTGCTCATCGAGTCGCTGGTGATCTACGTGTTCGTGATCGCGCTCAGCATCATCTTCGTGAAGTGGGGCATCGCGTAGTTCAATCCTTACGGGCCCGCCGGGGAAGGTGCTTCTACTTCGCCTTCCCCGGGCGTGCCTTTCGACGCCGTTTCGTTCCCAGCGCGACGAAAACCAGGCTCGCGTAGACGGGAAAATACTGAGCGAACGCGAGCCAGAAGCTCCAGCGTCCCTCGCCGAGCGCGAGGTAGGTGAGCGGAGCCGTCGCGGTCGCGACGATCCATCCCGGGTTTGCGCTGAAAGCCGCGAGCCCGGCGATCGGAAGAAACTCCCACGGCAGAAGCTGCGGCGACAGGAAGAGAAAGAACCCCAGGAGCACGAGCGCCTCGCGAGGGAGTTCGGCTCCGTCCTTCCCGAGCTTCGCCGTTCTCGCGAGGGCCACCAGCAGCCAGACTCCAGCTCCGAACAGAAACGGGGCGAGCGGGTCTCTGGTCACGAAGAGGCTCGCGAGCGTCGTCGTGGCCGGCAGCAAGCTTCCGCCGATGTAGTTCCCTGGCGGCCATCCCATCAGTTGCGTGAAGGTCCGCTCAGCCGCCAGAGGAGCCCAGGCGAGCCCCGCGATGAGGAGCGAGAAAGCGAGCCGGAAGCCGAGGACCCTCGCGGCTAGAGGGAGCGTCGCCCAGAGGAACGGCGGACCGGCAAGGCTCGCGCCGTACGCGAGCGCCGAAGCGCCTGGACGCTTGTTCTGGAGAAACAGGAACGCGAGGAGCAGGAAGAAGAGAGGGATGGTCTCGATCCTGCCGCTGATGGCGCTCTCCTTCACCAGAAGCGGATTCCAGCCGTAGACGAGCGCGAGCCCCGAAGGAAGCGAGAGCCCGCGGAGGAGCGCCGGCATCAGGAGGAGGGCTCCGAGATCGAACGCCACCGAGACGAACCGCTGGAGCTCGGGCCGGATTGCCGCTGCCGCGCGAATCGGGCTTGCGGCTTGGAAGAATGCTTCGGGCGGGTCGGAAGCGGCGCCGCCCGTCTCGAGGAGGAGGCTCACCCGGAAGAGGGCGGAAGTGACGGAGATGAAGAGCAGGAGCGTGCGCCCGCTCTTCTCCCGGACCGTGCGGATTGCGAAGGCGTAAGCAACGAACAGGGCCGCCCAGATCGCGAAAAAGGCCGGCGTCTCCTCGAAGCCCACGGGCCGGTACCGGGAGGCGAGCAGGAGGTAGAGTCCCTCGCCCGCGGTCGAGAGGAGGAAGAGTCGCAGAAGCACCGGGAAAGAGAGAGAATCTATCACGTTCGGAGGGCATAGAACTTGTTCGACACGATTCGCTGGGAGGACGACGCCGTCGTCCTCATCGATCAAAGAGTACTCCCGACCCGGGAGGAGTACGTCCACTGCCGCGACGCCGCCGCGGTCGCCGAGGCCATCCGGGACATGGTGGTTCGGGGAGCTCCGGCCATCGGCGTCACCGCCGCCATGGGAATCGCTCTCGGGTTGAAGCAATCGCGGGCGGCGGATGCAAGCGCCCTGCGGGCGGAGATGGAGTCGCTCGCGGCGCTTCTCGCGGCGACGCGGCCGACGGCTGTGAACCTCTTCTGGGCGATCGACCGCATGAAGCGGAGGTTCGAGGAGCTCCTTCCGGAAGGGCTGGAAGCGACCCGCGCAGGAATGGTGAAGGAGGCGATCGCGATCCACCGCGAGGACGTCGAGATGTGCCGCCGCATGGGCGCCCACGGGGCGAAGCTCCTCGAGGACGGGGCGCGGATCCTCACACACTGCAACGCGGGCGCGCTCGCGACCGCGGGATACGGGACCGCCCTCGGCATGATGCGCGCCGCGGTAGAGGCGGGAAAGCGGATCTCGGTCTTCTCCGACGAGACCCGGCCGTTCCTCCAGGGGGCGCGGCTCACCGCCTGGGAGCTGATGAAAGACGGGATTCCCGTCACGCTCATCACCGACAACATGGCGGGCTACCTCATGTCGAAGGGCGAGATCGACTGCGCCATCGTGGGCGCCGACCGCATCGCGGCGAACGGGGACGTCGCGAACAAGATCGGAACCTACACGGTGGCGGTGCTGGCGAAGGAGCACGGGCTTCCTTTCTACGTGGTGGCTCCTACCTCGACGTTCGACCTCTCGCTCGCGAGCGGCAAGGAGATCCCCATCGAGGAGCGAAGCCCGAACGAGGTCACCCACGTTCAGGGGGTCAGGCTCGCCCCGGAAGGCGTCGGCATCCGGAACCCGGCCTTCGACGTCACCCCGAACCATCTGGTGACCGCCATCGTGTGCGAGAACGGCGTCGCGAGAGCGCCTTACGTCGAGAGCCTGCGAAGACTCGCCGCATCCCAGGCGGCCTAGAACGGGATCGGGGAAAAGAACCAAAGACGCAAAGGCGCAAAGACGCAAAGACGCAAAAAAGAAAATACAAGGGGGATGGGGAGACCAGGGGGATAAGGAGAGGAATCCGATTGGGCCGTCCTATCTCCCGCATCTCCCCAATCTCCCTCTCCCCCTTTGTCTTGGATTCTTTTCTTTTCGTCCTTGCGCCTGGCGTCTTTGCGTTTTCTTCTTGGGATGGTTACGTTGACTTGGAGTGAGGACTTTGCCTGTGCTCGTTCTCGGGATCGAAAGCTCTTGCGATGAGACCTCGGCCGCCGTGGTGGCCGACGGGCGGGCGATCCTCTCGAACCTCGTCGCGTCGCAGGACGACGTCCATCGCCCTTACGGCGGCGTCGTCCCCGAGCTCGCTTCGAGACAACACTTGACCCATATCGGCCCGATCGTAAAGGGCGCCCTCGAAGAGGCGAAGGTCTCTCTCGAGGACCTGTCGGCGATCGCGGTCACCCAGGGGCCGGGTCTCATCGGCTCGCTCCTGGTCGGTCTTTCGTTCGCGAAGTCTCTCGCTTACGCGCGGAGGATTCCTCTCGTTGCCGTCGATCATCTGGAGGGCCACATCCGCGCCGTCTACCTGGAGGCGAAAAGCGAGATTCCGCACCCCGCGGTCTCCCTCGTCGTCTCCGGCGGGCACACCAGCCTTTTCCTCATGGAGCGGGAAGAGAAATACCGTCTGCTGGGCAAAACACGCGACGATGCCGCGGGAGAGGCCTACGACAAAGTCGCCAAGAAGCTCGGCCTCGGCTATCCCGGCGGGCCGATCCTCGATCGCCTGGCGCGGCTGGGAGACGCGGAGGCCTTTCGCTTCACCGTCGCCCGGTTCACGGACGGGAGCGCCGATTTCAGCTTCAGCGGTCTGAAGAGCGCGGTTCTGCGGGCGATCGTGGAGAAGAACGTCCACCCGCTCGCGCCCGGCGAGGATCCGGAGAGTCGCCGCGATCTCGTCGACCTGGCCGCGGGGTTCCAGCGGGCGGTGGTGACGGCGCTGGTCGATCGCACCGAGCGGGCGGCCCTCGAGCAGAAGGCCCGCGCGATTCTCGTGTCCGGGGGCGTCGCCGCGAATCGCGAGCTCCGGGCGACGTTCGAGGCGCGGGCCCGCGCCCTGGGGATTCCCGTGTCGTTCCCGAGCCTCAAGCTCTCGACCGACAACGCCGCGATGATCGCCGCCGCTGGCTACCTGAAGGTCATGCGGAAAGAGTTCTCGGGGATCGATCTCAACGCCGACGTGGAGCTCCGGCTCGGGGAGATGGGCGGGCGCCGTTCCCGGCGCTATATCTGAGGAGCACGTAGACCGCCCCGCTTCCGCCGTCTTTCCATCGAGCCGACGCGAAGGCAACGACGGTCCGGCTCAGCCGCTTCGAGGATAGCCACCTCGTCACCTCGCGCTTCATGGGGGAGGGCTCGGTCTCGGAGTGGGTTCCGCGTCCGTGGATCACCCTCACGCAGGAGTGCCCCAGGCGCTGCGCGTCGCGAAGGAACCTCTCGAGAGCGGGGCGCGCATCCTCGCGCCCGAAGCCGTGGAGGTCGAGATGCCCCTGCACCGAGAAATCGCCGCGTTTGAGACGCGCGAGAAACCTCAGGCCTTCCCGGGTCGAGGCGCCTTCGACCCCCTCGCCCGTTGCGAAAGGATCGATCTCGCCCCGGCCGGCGACGAAGTCGGAAAGCGAAGCGAGGGTCTCGGCATCGTCGTCTCCGCGCCGGGGAAGCGCAACGGGCGCGGGAAGCTGTAGCGGCTTCGCGCTCCAGCCCAGAGGTCGAACGCTCTCCATTTCCATCTGGAACGCTTCCTCGTCCGTGAGGTTCGGAGGGAATCGGGGTGGAGGAGGCGACGCATTCGAGGACGCGAGCGCGTCCACGTCGAGAAGCTGTTTCAGGATCTCGAACGGTCGATGGCCCGACCTGAACGGCTTGGCCATGGCCTCCATTCTGCGACAGCTCGGTGCGCGAATCAACGCCCGCGGGCGGGATTTGATCTCGTTGGCACCCCCCGCTACGATGAGCTCATGCTGCGGGTGGTCGTCTCCTTGCTGTCGATCCTCGCTTCTTCGTGGCCCGTCTTCGCCCAGTATCAGGGTCAGGAGGCGAGGCGCGTTCCCGTTTCCGAGCTCACCCGGTCGAGCGCGATGTACAACGAGAGCCCGGTAATCACTACGGGCGAGCTGACCTGGGGCGACTCGACAGACACGAACTACAACATCTTCGAGCTCCGCGGAGACGACGTGCTGCGGACGGTACGGGTCGCGACCGCCTCGGGAGGCATGGAGGATCTCCGGTTCATGGCCGGCCAGAAGGTCGAGATTCAGGGAATCTTCTTCGACCTCGAGCAGGTCATGTCCCCCGAGCGCCACCCGGTGCTTCGCTATTTTCCCGGCGCCATCCGGCAGGACGGCATGAGCTTCGACAAGAACTACTTCATCGCCGTCACCTCCGCCGACGTCATCGAGGAGGTCAAGAGCGACATCCTGCCGGACAAGGAGATCGAAGAGGCGGACGTTACCGATCCCGACATCGACAGCTCGACTCTGGCGGCCCTGGATCTGCGGGAGCTCGTCAAGGACCCGGCGCGGCATTTCGGAAAGCAGGTCGTCGTTCTAGGGAAGTTCCGGGGGAGCAATCTCTACGGCGACCTTTCAATCCGCGACAAGCGCACCCCGAGGGACTTCGTCATCAAGGTCGCGGACTCGGCGATCTGGGTTACCGGAAGGAGACCCCGCGGCGAGGGCTTCCGGCTCGACCCCTCGAAGCGCCGCGACACCGGGGAGTGGCTGCGCGTCGTGGGCGAGCCCTTCGAAGAGGGAGGCAAGGTCTATCTGCGCGCGGTCAAAGTCGAGATCGCGGAGGAGCCGGACGATCCCGATCTCGAGCCCGTTCGAGTGGCGCGGACCGAGGAGAAAGAGCTCGGTCCTCCTCCCGAGGTGACCTTCACCCTTCCGATCGCGGGGGAGAGAGACATCCCCCTGAAGTCGGAGTTCCGGGTCCAGTTCTCGAAGGACATGAAGGAGGAGACCTTCCACCGCAACGTGGACCTGCTCTACGGAGACGACGACGGGATCGGAAACCCTTTCCCCGACCTCCAGGTCATCTACGACGGACCCAGCCGCACCCTCACCGTGAGCCCGGGGAAGGAGCTCGAGCCGGGGAAAGAAATCCGGCTCATTCTCTACGACGCCATCTCCGACCTGGAAGGCCAGAAGCTCCCCGCCGAGGAAGAGTCCGCCGGCGCCGAGCCCGGCGCGGCGATGGTATTGACATTCACCACCTCCAAGAGCTGAGCCGGCTCAGGCCTCGCGGGGAATCGGCTTCCCGCGATTCTTCTCCTTGTCCCGATACATCCTCTCGTCCGCGAGCTGGATGAGCTCTTCCTTGGTGGGAGCCTCGGTAGGAAAGGTCGCGAGGCCGATGCTCGCTCCGATCCGCGCGTTGATGCCTTCCTCCTTGAGGAAGGTGGTGCGGAGAATGAGCTGGCGCATGCGCTCGCCGAGCCGCTGCGCCTGAGGAGAGTCGGTGTCGGGAAGAATCACCACGAACTCGTCACCGCCGTAGCGGGCGGCGATGTCCGTCTCCCGAATCGCGGCGCGAAGGAGGAATCCGACCTCTCGCAGCACCTTGCTCCCGCGAAGGTGCCCGTGGGTGTCGTTCACGGCTTTGAAGTAGTCGAGGTCGATGAAGAGAAGGCTCAAACGGGATTTGTGCCGGGCGGTGAGCTTCAGCTCGCGCTCGAGCGCCTGGTGGAAATAGCGGAAGTTGAAGAGCGAGCTCACGTCGTCGAGGATCGAGGTTTCCTTCGTCTGCTGGTAGAGCTTGACGTTCTCGATCGCGACCGAGATCTGCTTCGAGAGCTGGGTCAGGAGCGGGAGGTCTTTGTCCGAGAATGCCGCTTCCCGGCGCGAGCCGAGACCGAATGTCCCTACTACCTTCCGCCGCGACTCGAGGGGGAGGAGGATGTAGGAGCGGATGCCGTCCTCGTGGAGAAACTGATCCTCGATGAAGCGCGGCTGGGACTTGGTGTCGCGGTGGATGAAATGGGTCTCGTTCAAGACCACCCAGCCCGGGCCGGTGCCCACGAGCGGGATGAGCGACTCCATGCCCCATCCGGAGTCGGTCCTGGCGCCGGAGGCGAAGATCCGGAGGTAGCTTCTCTTTTCGGCCAGGACCGCCACCGAGAGCCGGTCGAAGGAGAAGAGCTTCTCCATCTCGTTCGCGAAGGCGTCGAACACTTCCTCGATCTGGAGGCTGCTGCTGATGACCCGGGCGATGTTGTTGAGGACCTTGATCTCTTTAGACTGCCGCACCGTCCTCTGGAACAGGAGCGCGTTCTCCGCCGCCATCCCTATCTGGTTCCCGATGGAGGTGAAGAGGTCGAAATCGAAGGTGGGGAACAGCTGCTTCGCGGCAATCGCGAGCTGCATCACCCCGAGGATCCGGTTCTTGCTCCGGAGGGGAACGCCGGCGACGGCGCCGACGTCGTCCCGCTCCTTCAGAAGCTGGTGGAGCCTGGGCTCCCGCTCGAGCGACTCCAGCATGGGCTCGCCGCTCTCGAGCACCCTGCGGGCGAGCTCGCAGGCGTCGAGCTGAAGCTCTTTCTCGGTCGGCGCGATGCCCAGGTCTCCTTGAAACGCGGCGAACTGGAACGTTTTCGTCTCCTCCTGATAGAGGAGCATCTCGCCATAGACACTCGCGCTCGCATCCATGATGACGTGGAGCGAGTCCGAGAAGATCTCCGAAAGGTCGAAGGATTTGGAGATGGCGGAGGAGAGCGAGTTGAGCGCTGTGAGCTTGTGGTTTCCGAAGAGCACCTCCCGCTGGAGCAGGCGCTCTTCGCTCAGGTCGCGGAAGTGCACCAGCACCACCCGACCTTCGTCGAATCCGATGGCCAGGCCTCGCACCGAGACCGGGACGGGACCCTGTTCCTTGGTCTCGAGCAGAAGGTCGTCGTAAGTGAAGCCCGCAGGCGTGAGGAACTTCTGGAAGTGCTCGACGGCGCGGGCTCGGGAGGCTCTGGGGTGGAGGTCCTCGAGTCGAAGGTCGAGAAGCTCCTTTCTCGAGCATCCGGTGAGGCTCTCCGCCTCTTTGTTCGCGTCGAGGCAGAGGCGGTTCGCGGCGTCGAAGAGAAAGGTGGCGAGCGGAATCTTCTCGAACGCGGAGCGGTACTGCCACCCGGCCGATTCCGGCCGATCGCCAGGGAGCGATTGGAGAGTAGGCTTCGCCACTTTCTTGCTGTTTTTCCGCTCTTTCGCTGTGGGACCTGAGGGAAGTCCTGTCTAAACAACAGAATAGCGAACCGCATCGGCGCCGGTCAAGCGGCGCCCGTGCTATACAGGAGATATGAGGCCCAAAGTGGCACTGACCATCGCGGGGTCGGACTCCGGGGGAGGCGCCGGGATCCAGGCCGATCTGAAGACTTTCGCCGCGCATGGAGTTTTCGGAACGAGTGCTTTGACCGCGGTGACGGCGCAGAACACGGTGGAAGTGACGGGGATCGAGGAGCTGTCCCCGGAGATCGTCGGGCTCCAGATCGACGCCGTCGCGACCGATATCGGAGTCGATGCCGTCAAGACGGGCATGCTCTCCTCGCGAAGCCTCATCGAGATCGTCGCGCGAAAGCTCGAAGAGCACCGGCTCGAGAAGACGGTGGTGGATCCGGTGATGGTCGCGAAAAGCGGCGCCCGCCTTCTCGATCCGGGAGCGGTCGCGGCCCTGGCGGGGGAGCTGCTTCCGCGCGCTCTGGTCGTGACCCCGAATCTGCCGGAAGCGGAGAGCCTCGTTGGCTTTCCCGTAGAGGACGAGGCCTCGATCCTGGAGGCGGCGAAGCGGATCGTCGAGATGGGAGCGAGGGCGGCGCTGGTGAAAGGAGGCCACGGCGGCGGAGAGGAGTCCGTCGACGTTCTCTATTACCGGGGACGCTTCCGGTACTACCGCGCTCCGCGGATTGCGACGAAGAACACCCACGGAACCGGCTGCACGTTCTCGGCGGCCATCGCAGCCGAGCTCGCTCTTGGCCGCGAGCTGGAAGAGGCCGTGGAGCGCGCGAAGGCGTACCTGACGAAAGCCCTGTCGACGGGGCTCGAGCTCGGCAGGGGCCACGGGCCTTTGAATCACTTCCCCCGGAGCATCGGTGAGTTGTAGCGTTCGTCGAGGGTAGGCTAGGATCGGCGCTATCGGGGGCTTGAAAAGCATGTTCGAGATCGTTCACGACATCCTGGACGTGCGGACCCTCGCCCTCCAGGTCGCGAGCCAGTCCGACGGCGCCATCGTCACTTTCTCCGGAATCGTGCGGGGCACGAACCAGGGAAAGAAAGTGCTGTTCCTGGAGTACGAGGCCTATCCCGAGATGGCGGGGAAGATGATGGAGCGGATAGGGAAGGAGATCCAAGACACCTGGGGTCTCTCGAGCGTCCGCATGCAGCACCGCGTCGGCCGTCTCAACGTGGGCGAGACCAGTGTCGTCATCGTCGTCGCGGCGCCCCATCGCGACGACGCGTTCGCCGCCTGCCAGTACGCCATCAACCGGCTGAAGCGCATCGTTCCCATCTGGAAGAAGGAAGTCTTCGAGGACGGTGAAGTCTGGGTCGAAGGTCCGGTCGAGACGGTGGAGGTGCCTTGAGAGTCCGCGTGCGTCTCTTCGCCGCGCTTCGGGAGATCGTGGGTCAGGACGAGGTCGAGCTCGAGCTTGCTCCGGGCACAACGGTGAACGGCCTCTGGGAAAATCTCGTCTCGCGGAACGAAAGGCTGAGCCCCTACGCCAAGTCCATCAACTTCGCCGTGAATCACGACTTCGTCTCCCGCGAGACCCAGCTCGCGCCGGACGACGAGGTGGCCTTCCTGCCTCCCGTCAGCGGTGGCTAGGCTGCTGAAATGAATCTGCAGCCTGCTCGAGCGGCGTCCTCTCGAATCTGCCGCGAGATCGGCGCGCAGCGGCGGACAGTCCGAGCCGTGGGGGTGGGGCCCCACGGCACTGAGCACTGTTGATGGCGCCGGACCGAAAGCGGCGCCAGGAAGCCATACTCACCCTCATCCGCGACAAGCCGATCCGAAACCAGAACGAGCTCCTCGAAGCGCTCGAGCGTGCGGGGGTGTCGCTCACACAGTCGACGCTCTCGCGCGAGCTCAAGAGCCTCGGCATCGGCAAGGCCCCCGACGGCCGCGGAGGCTACCGC
>DAISKN010000108.1:0-13370 GCA_036820975.1 Acidobacteriota bacterium
GAACCTGCGATAGCCGTGCGCTGCAAGCGCCATCGCGCCGATTACGGCGTATTCGAGCCCCTCCTGGTCCAGGCGCGTCACGAGGGCCCGGAGCGTCTCGTAGACGTCTCCTTCCTTCATGAAGAATCTGCTCCCTTCGCGGAAGGTCTCCCAAATCGATGTTCCTTTCACGCTGTTTACGTCTCGTCCAGCGCATCACCGATCGCGATCGCGAGCATGCGAGTCACGTTGCTCGACGTGTTATGCAACGTTCTGCATGCGATTGGCGAAGTCACGGCCAGAGGTCGTGGGCGGCAACGGCTTTCCGTCCTTCCGATACAGCTCAATGGCTTCTTCGACAATCAGACAAAGCTATCGAATACTTTTTTCTCGTCATCGCCGTGACAACCGCCGAGAATCAGGCCAGGCGCGCTCCCGACATAGCAATGATCTTCAGCGGACCATTCGACGATTTTTGCGTATCTGGCGCTGTCTTTCATTTCTTCGACTCCTCCAGGGCCAAGCGTACCGCTCGGACCTGGTACTGTTTCGCGTCATCTCCAAGTTAACCGGAAATGGTCACAGGTTTCTGGGCATTCGGATGGACAAAGTTTCGATGGCTTCCTTTGCCGCCGCGATTCACGAACCAAAGCGTTTTCCAATTCGGCTATCAAGTCCCGAACTTTCGACGGCATCAACCTCTACTTCGAACCCTCATCCAATGCCTCTCGTATCGCGCCGGCGAGCTCTTTGCCCGTCTCCCCGTCCAGGCTCGAGGGGTACCAGCCGATTCCGAGCCCCTCCTTCGCGTGCTTGGGGATGATGTGGAAGTGCACGTGGAACACCGCCTGGTGGGCGGCGCTCCCGTTGTTCTGGAGCAGGTTGTATGCGGTCGCGCCCGTCGCCTTCATGACCGCGCGGCAGAGCCGGGGGAGCACGCGACCGAGGGCGGCGGCCGACTCGTCGCTGAGCTCGTGGAGGTAGGCCTTCGATTCCTTGGGCACCACCAGGACGTGCCCCTTCGCGACCGGATTGATGTCGAGGAACGCGAATACGTGCTCGTCCTCGTAGACCTTGTGGCTCGGGATCTCCCCGCGGACGATCCGGTCGAATATCGTCGGTTGGTCGCCCATGTCCGAAATCTAGCATAATGCCCCCATGCGCCGATACGAGTTCGCGTCGTTTGGTCTGGACCAGTTGAAGATCGTGGAGCGGGAGGACCCGACGCCGGGTCCGGGCGAGGTCGTCCTCGACGTCGAGGCCTTCAGTCTCAACTACCGGGATCTTCTGGTGGTCAAGGGCTCCTACAATCCCAACATCGCGCTTCCGGCGACGCCCGCGAGCGACGCCTGCGGCACCATCGCCGCGGTGGGCGAAGGGGTAAGCCGTGTTCGGACGGGAGACCGGGTGATGACCCACTTCGTCTCCGACTGGATCGACGGACCTTTCGAAAAGCGCTATGTCGCTTCGACCCTGGGCGTCCCCGGAGCGGGGGTCGCGGCGGAGAAGGTCCTCCTGCCGGAGCGAGCGGTTCTGAAGGCGCCAGCGAACCTCGATGCCGCGGGGGCCTCGACCCTTCCCATCGCGGCCTTGACCGCCTGGAGCGCGCTCGTCACCGAGGGCCGGCTGCAGCCCGGCCAGTGGGTTCTCACTCTCGGCACCGGCGGGGTCTCGGTCTTCGTCATCCAGATCGCGAAAGCCCTCGGGGCGCGAGTCATCGTCACGTCCTCGAGCGACGAGAAGCTCGAGCGGGCTCGCGCTCTCGGCGCCGACGTCCTCGTCAACTACAAGAAGAGCCCTCGCTGGGACAAGGACGTCCTCGACGCCACCAAGGGACAGGGGGCGGACATCGTGGTCGAGACCGCGGGAATCGCGACGATGAACGCATCCCTCAAAGCCGCGCGCGCCTCTGGCCTGGTCGCCGTCCTCGGCGGAGTCACGGGGCTCTCTGGTGAGGTGAATATCGCGCCGCTCACAATGAAGCGGCTTCGCGTACTCGGAATCCTCGTCGACTCGCGAGCGAATTTCGAGAAGCTCGTGGCCTTCCTCGACGAGCATCCGATCCAGCCGGCGATCGATCGCAGGTTCCCCTTCGAGGAGCTGCCCCAGGCTCTCCGCCACATGGAGGCGGGAGCGCATTTCGGGAAGATCGTAGTGGAAGGATCGCGTTGACGCTCAGGACGCTTCGAGCTCTCTTCGAGTGATGAGGGCGCTTCTTTCGACGTCTTTCAAGAGCGGGTGGCGTCGATCGCGGTCGGACACGATGGGCTCCCGGACCATCCAGTCGATCGCGAGGTCGGGGTCGTCCCACCGAATTCCCCCCTCCTCCTCCGGCCGGTAGACGTCGGTCGTCTTGTACCAGACGCAGGCTTCGTCCGAGAGAACCGAGAACCCGTGGGCGAACCCCGGCGGGATGTAGATCTGCCGATGGTCCTCGCCCGACAGCCGGGCTTGCACCGAGCGCCCAAAGGTCTCCGAGTCGGGGCGGATGTCGACGGCGATATCCTGGATCTCTCCCCGCACCACGGTGATGAGCTTTCCCTGCCGCCTCTGATAGTGCAGCCCGCGGACGACGTTCCGGCGCGAGAGCGAAAGATTGTCCTGGACGAAGACGGCGTCGAGGCCGGCTTCGCGGTAGGCCGGCGCCTTGAAGGTCTCGACCAGGAGGCCGCGGGCGTCCTGGTGGCGCACCGGGTCGAACAGGAGGACGCCCTCGAGCTCGGTTGGGCGGGCCCTCACGGGCGGTCCCGGTTCACGAGCGAGAGAAGATAGCGCCCGTACTCGCTCCCCTGGCACGTCTCCCCGAGCTCCTGCAGCGCCGCGGCGTCGATGAACCCCATGTGAAAAGCGATCTCCTCGGGACAGCAGATCTTGAGCCCCTGCCGCTGCTCGACCGACTCGATGAAATTCGACGCCTGGTGGAGCGCTTCCTTGGTTCCGGTGTCGAGCCAGGCGAAACCCCGGCCGAGCTTCTCCACGTGGAGCTCTCCTCGCTCCAGGTACAGGCGGTTGAGATCGGTGATCTCGAGCTCGCCTCTCGCGGACGGCGAAAGCATCGCCGCGAAATCGACGACCCGGCGGTCGTAGAAATAGAGGCCGGTCACGGCGTACGACGATTCGGGGCGCTCCGGTTTTTCCACCAGGCGCAGGGGCTCGTCGTTCGGCCCGAAGCTCACGACGCCGTAGCGCTCGGGATCCCGGACCCAGTAGGCGAAGATGGTCGCCCCCGAGTCCCGCTCCGCCGCCCGCCGCAGGTGAAGCGTCAGCTCGTGCCCATAAAAGATGTTGTCCCCGAGAACGAGGGCGCAGCCCTCGCCGTCGATGAACTCCCGGCCGATGAGAAACGCCTGCGCCAGGCCCTCGGGCCGCGGCTGCGCGGCGTAGGAGATCCGGATGCCCAGACGGCTCCCGTCCCCGAGCAGCTCCTGGAAGAGCGGCTGATCGTGAGCGGTGGTGATGACGAGAACGTCCCGGATTCCCGCGAGCATGAGCGTCGAGAGCGGGAAGTAGATCATGGGCTTGTCGTAGACCGGCAGGAGCTGTTTGCTCACCGCCGCCGTCATCGGATAGAGCCTTGTGCCCGTGCCACCGGCGAGGATGATGCCCTTTCGGATCACGGACGCATTGTAACCGCTCAGGCGAAGAGCGGCTCCGATTCCTTGGAGAGCAGTACCCAGAGCCCATAGACGCCGAGCGCGGTGCCGATGGGGAAGTTCATCAGATTCACCGCCGACAGCACCACTCCACCCAGGCGGCCCCAGCGCCGGAACTTCGCGAGGCCGATCCCGACCACCACCCCGGGAATCGACAGGAGAGCGATGAAGGCCGAGACCGTAACCCCGATGCCTCCGAGTATCGGGACCGCAACGGAGGCGTCCGGCTCCTGGTGCGCCACCAGGCCCGCGATTCCCGCGAGCCCTCCGAAGAGCACGAGGAATGCGAAGGCACCCAGGATCCCGAGGCAGCCGAAGACGATGTAGAGGATCCCCAGGATCGAGACGTGCTGTTTCATGGGAGAGACGTTGTCCGTCATTTTTCTACCTCACTCACATCACTCGACGATACGTTGGAGAAGCGGGCGATAGGTGTCGATGCGGCGGTCTCTCAGGAACTGAAGGAGCTCCCTGAGCTCGCGGATGCGGCCGAGATCGAGGTCCGCGAGCAGCACCTCTTCCCCGCCCCCGGCCCTCGCCACGATCTCTCCGAAAGGATCGGCGACGAAGCTCTCGCCGTAGAACGTCATCTCGTCCTCGACTCCGACGCGGTTCACGGCGGCGACGAAGATCCCGTTCACGATGGCGTGCGCGCGCATGACGGTCCTCCAGGCCTCGGCGGAGCTGTAGCCCGGCCGGTCCGGCTCGGAGCCGATGGCGGTGGGGTAGAAAAGGATCTCGGCCCCTTCGAGCGCGAAGACCCGCGCCACTTCGGGAAACCACTGGTCCCAGCAGATACCGACGCCGATGACCCCGTGGCGGGTGCGAAAGACCGGATAGCCGAGGTTTCCCGGCGTGAAGTAGAACTTCTCGTGGTACTGCGGTCCGTCGGGGATGTGGGTCTTGCGGTACTTCCCGAGCTCGCGTCCGTCGGTGTCGAAGACCACGGCGGTATTGAAATAGACCCCGGGCCGCGCCTCCTCGAATACGGGGACGACGAGGACCACGCAAAGCTCCGCGGCGAGCGCCGCCATACGCTCGGTGGTCTTCGAGGGAAGCGCTTCGGCGTGGGCATAACCCCTCACGTCCACCCGCTGGGGAAAGTAGCGGGACTGAAAGAGCTCCTGGAGGCAGACTATCGAGGCGCCCTTCGAGGCGGCCTCGCGGATGCGCGACTCCGTTTTTCGCAGGTTGAGAGCGGGGTCCTCGGCGCTCGCGAGCTGGAGGAGTGCCACTCGCGTCACGGGAGATACCCGAGGACGAGGGGCGCCATTGCCATGGCGAGAGAATAAACCATCGGGCCCCCGCGGGACAGCGGCCATGCGGAAACCACCTTGCATCGGTTTTCGGTCCGTGATACCCTGCAGGTCCCCCCTCGCGATAACGCTATTTTCAGTCCGGGTTGCGACATATGAAACGAGAGCAGAAACCGCGGGAAGTGGAAGACGGGAGATCCGACGCGTCGGTGACGGATCGCCGTAAATTCCTTGGAAAAGGCTTCGGAGCTGTCCCCCTGATCATGACGACCGGAAGCTCGTACGGAGGCTGGGACGGGAAAAAATCCCTCTGGACCTCCGCCGGCAAGAAGAAGGACGGGTTCGGCTGGGGCTCCGGAGGGGGCGGCGGGAAGAAGCCGGGCAAATGGTATCAGGGTAAGAGCTGGGCCGATTGGGACGAGCCTCCTCGCTCGGCTGGAACTGTCAAGTATTCCGACGGCGAAAAGAACTCAACCGGCACGGCGAAAAGCGATTGGGACTGGCGGAAGTGGCGGCCCGAAGTGGGAGAGACCCCGGGTCGAGACGTCCCCGTGACCCACATCGAAAAGACAATCAAGTCGACGGAATAGCTCTCCTCGTTCGCCAGGAGCGGGTTTTGGTGCCGGATAAGTGGATGGTCCCCGAAGACTGGCGACTCGAATGGCGCCAGTGGGGCAGTTTCCACGTCGTCTTCAACCCGGCATCGGGTGACACCCACCTCATCAACGCCATTCCGGCTTACTTCTTGAAGTCCCTCGAGACGAAGGCTGCGACCCTCGAGGAGCTCCGGGTCCTGGCCTCCAATCTGCTCGACCGAACTCCCGACGAAACAATTTCGAGCGACATCGAGGCGCTCGTTCTCGAGCTCGACGAGCTGGGACTGATTGCGCCGGCTCGGTCTTGAACGTCTGCGAGCTCTCCCCTTCGGAGATTCGGGACCGACTCGGGCGCGGTGCTTTCCGCCTTCGAGTCGGCCCGTTCGTCGCTCAGGTGCGGACTCGTCTTTCGAGCGTCGCGAGAAGCATCGGCTTCTTCTATGGTGACTATCCTCTCGAAGGCGACTCGGGCATCGCGGATTTCCACGTTCGACTCGCTCCCCCGATCGGGCTGAGACATTTCTACCGGCCGCAGGTTCTCTTCTATCTGGACGGGCGGAGTCAGTTCGAGCCGTTTCCTCGGAGGCTGGCGCCGCCCCTTTTCGAGTGGGGCCTCAACTGGTGCATTTCGAACCGCGCCCATCAATACCTCATCGTTCACTCGGCGGTGGTGGAGTGCTCTGGTCGGGCATTGCTCCTTCCGGCCGACCCCGGCTCGGGGAAGAGCACCCTCACCGCCGGTCTCGTGCATCGCGGTTTCCGGCTCCTCTCGGACGAGCACTCCCTGATTCGACCGGAGGATGGGCGCGTCGTCCCGATCCCGCGGCCGATCGCGCTCAAGAACGAATCGATCGCCGTCATCAAGGGTCTCGGACCGGAGCTCGTCTTCGGCCCGACGTTTCACGACACCGAGAAGGGCGACGTGACCCACCTTCGCCCGTTCGAGGACAGCGTGCGTCGCGCAGACGATACGGCGGCGCCGGGCTTCGTGGTCTTTCCCAAGTTCGTGCGGGGCGGAAACCACCGCCTCGAGCCGGTCGCGAAAGCGGCGGCGATGATGGAGCTCGTGGACAACTGCATCAACTACGGCGTTCTGGGTTCCGCGGGATACCGCGCGCTGGCCAGGTTGGTCCAGGAGTCGGTATGCCTGGCCCTCGACTTCGATGACCTCCCCCGAGCGCTCGACGAGCTCTCGAGCCTCCTGGAGGGACGCGCGTGAAGGGTCACCCGGAGGACGCGACGGAGCTGGTCGTCGAGGCTCTCGCGAGGCCTCGGGTTCTCCTCGACCTCAGCCCGACCCGGTGGGACGAGCTCTTGTGCCGGGCGCGGAACACCCGCCTTCTGGGAAGGTTGAGCGCCGAGCTCGAGGCTCTCGGGCTCCTGGACTCGCTTCCGAGACAGGCGGTCGGTCAGATCCGCGCCGAGCTCACCGCCGCCGAGGAGAACGCGCGTATGGTCCGCTGGGAGGTCAATCGCATCTCGCGCGCGCTCCGCGACGTGAGCGCTCCCGTCATCCTGCTCAAGGGCGCGGCCTACGTGCTCGCCGGGCTCCCGCCGGCCGCCGGGCGCCTGTGCTCGGACATCGACATCATGGTCCCGAAAGAGACCCTCGCCGAAGTCGAATCGGCGCTCCTCCGACACGGCTACGAAGCCGCCAAGCTCGACCCCTACGACCAGCGCTACTACCGGACCTGGATGCACGAGCTCCCGCCTCTCTGGCACAGCGAGCGGCAAACGATGGTCGACGTCCACCACACCATCCTGCCGGAGAGCGGGCGCGTAAGGCCCGACCCGCGCGCTCTCATTGAAGCCGCCCGTCCTTTGCGCGACGGGCTCTTCATCCTCGCTCCGCCGGACATGGTGCTCCACAGCGCCGCGCACCTCTTTCAGGATGGAGACCTGGACGGAGGGCTCCGCGATCTGGTGGATCTCGACCTGTTGTTCCGTCACTTCGGCGCCGGCCCGGCTTTCTGGGAGGGGCTCGTTCCGCGCGCGATCGAGCTCTCGCTCGCGAGACCGCTTTACTACGCGCTCCGCTATTGCCAGGTTCTGCTCGGCTGCCCCGTTCCTGTCGCCGTGCAGCAGGCGGTGCTTGTGGCCGAACCCTCGCTACCGGTACGCTCGTTCATGGACGCGCTGACCTGCCGCGCCGTGACACCGGACGGCTGGGACGGGCCTTCGTTCCCGACGAGCTCCGCGCGCTT
The DNA here is from genome assembly GCA_036820975.1 of Acidobacteriota bacterium. Taxonomy (GTDB): domain Bacteria; phylum Acidobacteriota; class Vicinamibacteria; order Marinacidobacterales; family SMYC01; genus DAISKN01. Next base: position 7,689 of record DAISKN010000108.1, read on the forward strand.
CCTCCTCTACGTCCGCTCCCACTGGCTCCGGATGCCGCCCTGGCTCCTGACCCGCCACCTCGCCCGGAAGGCGATGACCCGTGCCTATCCGGCCGGGTAAGGGGTCACGCCAGGTACCCGAGGGCGACGTACACCAGGGCTGAGATCGCTCCGGCCAGGGCCGCGAACGGAAGCTGCGTCCAGGCGTGGGCGAAGAGGTTACATCCGCTCGCCTGGGCCGAGAGCACGGTGGCGTCTCCGTAGAAGCACGCGTGGGAGCCGAACGTTCCCGCGGAGACCACGGCGCCGACGGCGAGGGGAAGCGAGACTCCCATCGACTGCGCGAGAGGAACGATGATGGGAAGGCTCACGGCGTAGACGCCCCAGAAGGAGCCGGTGGCGAAGGCGATGAGCGAGAGGCTCACGAAGGCGACCGCGGGGAGAAGGGCGCCGCTCATCACGGGCGTAACCGACTCGATGACGAACCGGGTGAGCCCGAGGTCCTCGTTCACGTTCCGAAGGCCGAAGGAAGCCACCACGATGCCGAGGGGATAGACCATCGACTGGAAGCCGAGAAAGAAGCTCTCCGAGATCTCCTTGAAGCTCAGGATCCGCTGCGCGAGGAAAATCAGGATGGTGAGGGCGACCGCGATCATGACCCCTTTGAGCGCGTCGCTGAGGTACCACGAAAACCCGATCAGAGCCGTGATCGGGACGAGGAAGTTCCCGAGCCGCGGGTTCGCCGGGGCCTTGTCGATACCGAAGGCGGCCTCGGAGGCCGGGGAATCCGGCGGCGCTACCTCACCCTCGCGAGCCCGGCGCTCGGCCGAGCGCATGGGCCCGAAGAGAGGGACGACTCCGACCGCAACCAGAGGGACGAGAAAGACCGCGACCCACGCGTAGACGGCAAAGGGAATGACCGCACGGTAGAGCGCGAGCCCTTCGCCCGCGGGGGCGGCGCCGACGCCTTCGAGAAGGCCGGCGACGTAGAACGCCCAGGTGCTGAGGGGCACGAGAACGCAGACCGGCGCGGCGGTGGAATCGACGACGTAGGCGAGCATCTCCCGGGACACGCGGAACCGGTCGGTCACGCGCTGCATCGAGGCCCCGACGGCGAGAGCGTTCAGGTAGTCGTCGAGGAAGATCACGAGTCCCATGAACCAGGTCGCGACGAGCGCTCCCACCCGCCCGCGCACGAGCGCCCCGATTTTCTCGCCGAACGCGAGAGTTCCGCCGGCGCGGACCAGGAGCGCGATGAGGGCGCCGAAGAGCCCGACGACGAGAGTGATCCACCCGACGGTCTCGTCCTTCATGACCGAGAGCATGGAGGCGGTGAAGGCGGAGAAGAAACCGGTGCCGCTGGTGAGCACGTAGCCGACGAGCGTTCCTCCGAGGAGAGATTCGAACGTACGGCGCGTCACGAGCGCCAGGAGAAGCACGGACGCCGCGGGGATGAGGCTGACGAGGCCGGCGTGATCTTGCAGAACCTATCCCAGGAACTCTTCCGCCCAGCGCTCGAAGACCATCAACGGAAAGAGCTGGTGCGCGTGGTTCTTCCCGCCTTCGAGGTGCTCCCGCAGGCGTCTTTCGACCGCGGGCCACTCGAAGAGGCCGCGGGCCTCGACGCGCTCGCGCGAGAGGAGCGATTCCATCAGGGGCCGGAGCTCGCCCCGGAGCCAGTTCTTCATGGGGATGCTGAAGCCTTCCTTGCGGCGGTTCAGGATGTGCGAGGGAAGCTTGTCCGCCATCGCCAGCTTCAGGACGTGCTTTCGCCGATAGCCCCGGAGCTTCATCGATCCCGGCATCCGGAACGCGAGCTCGACGACGTTCTTGTCCAGAAACGGGGCTCTCGCCTCGAGAGACGTCGCCATGCTCATCCGGTCCACCTTGACGAGGATGTCGTCGGCGAGGAACAGCTTGAAGTCGGCGTGGAGCTGGCGGTTGAGAAGGTCGTTCCGCTTCTCGTCGAGGATCGAGACCACGGGGGCGGCGGCGGAGAAACCCGCGAGGGAGGAGCGCAGGCCCTCGGAGTAGAGCTCGGTCTTCTCTCCCGCGGTCAGGTGCGAGAGCCACCGGTAGTGCTGGAGCTCCTCGGGAGCGCATGCGCCCGCGAGGAAGCGCTTCACCTTGTTGACGAGGCCTTTCTTCTTCGGGCTTTCGGGGAACCACTCGCTCGCGCGCTCGAGGATCCGGAGGGCGCTCATGCCGGGAAACGGCGATAGCGTCCTGGCGAGCCTGTCGGCGGCGTACCAGTCGTAGCCGGCGAAGAGCTCGTCTCCCCCGTCCCCCGAGAGGACGACCTTCACTTCGCGCGAGGCGACTTCCGACACGAGGTAGGTGGGGAAGAGCGAAACGTCGGCGAAGGGCTCGTCGAGGTGCACCACGAGTCGGTCGAAGAGAGAGACGACGTCCGGGGTGAGGACCTCCTCCCGGTGCTCGGTCCCGAAGAGCATCGAGATCTCGCGCGCGTACGAGGACTCGTCGTAGCTCCCCTCGCGAAACGCGATATTGAACGTCTTGACGGGACGAGAGGAGGCCTCGGCCATGAGCGCGACCACGGTCGAGCTGTCGATGCCTCCCGAAAGAAAGGCCCCGAGGGGAACGTCGGACATCATCTGCGATCGCACGGCCGAGGTCAGGGTCTCCCGGAGCTCCTTCGCCCACGATTCCTCGCTTCGGCCTTCCGTAACCGCGTCCGGAGCCCGCCAGTAGGCCCAGGTCGCGACCTTCCCTCCCTCGACGGACATCGCGTGGGCCGGCGGGAGTTTTTTCACCCCTTCGAAGATCGTCCGCGGCGCGAGGATGAACTCGTAGGTCAGGAACAGATCGAGCGCTTCGACGTCGAGCTTCCGGGGAACGTCGGCCCGCGAGAGAAGGGATTTGATCTCGGAGGCGAAGACGATGTCCTCCGGTCCCTCGTGGTAGTAGAGAGGCTTTTCGCCGGCGCGGTCGCGCGCCGCGAGGAGCCTCGCGCGCCTGCTGTCCCAGAGGGCGAAGGCGAACTGTCCGGAAAGCCGCTCCACCACGCGGTCGCCCCAGGCCTCGTAGCCGTGGACCACGACTTCCATGTCGGAGCCGGTCTTGAAGCGATGACCCTTCCCGACGAGCTCCTCCCGCAAACGGCGGAAATTGTAGATCTCCCCGTTTCCCACGAAGGTGATGGTCTCGTCCTCGTTCGAGATCGGCTGGCGGCCTCCGGCGACGTCGATGATCGAGAGCCGCTTCAGGCCGAGCGAGACGCCGGGGAGGGTGACGACGCCGGTATCGTCGGGTCCCCGGTGGTGCAGCTTCGCGACCATGCGGCCGATGACCGCGGGATCGAGGGAGCGCCTGGGGTCACGGGCGACGACGCCGGCGATCCCGCACACGGCTCAGGACCCGTTGCGCGAGGCGAAGAGCTTCTCGCCGCCGAGCTCGATCACGAACTTGAGGTAGGGGAAGACCTGCTTCATCGCGGCGGCGTTCACGAAGCAGGGGCTGGCGCAGGTCGGACAGACCCGCTCCAGGAGCTCCTGCCGCACCGCGAGGTTCTCGGGGTCGAAGTAGAGATCGTGGGCGTCTTTCTCGCGAAGGTTTCCGAGGATGCGGCTGTTCTCGCAGTAGGTGAATTCGCCGTTGGGGTTGAGGAGCACCCCCTGGTCCATCGACGGACAGGGCATGGCCCGCTTCATGTTGTTCTGGAACATCTTCACGTAGCCCTGATAGAGGAGCGCGTCGCCGTCGATGAGGCCCGACTCCCGTACGCGCTTGCGGAAGAAGCTGGCGAGCTTCGGGAAGTCCTCGTTCCTGAGCTCCGTCGACTCCACCAGGTCCATGTTCCCGAAGGCGAGCTCCGAGTACCGGGCGATGGAGAAGACCACGTTCAGGTCCTCTTTCTTGCAGAGCTCGTAGATGCGCTCGCCTTCCTCCATGTTCTGGGCGGTGAAGGTGAAGGAGACGCCGAAGTTGAAGAACTTCTTCTTCTGCAGCTCCTGCATCGCGCGCACGGTGTCCATCGCCCGCTCGAACGCGTGCCACACCCGCCGGATGTCCTCGTGGGCGTCGCCGACGCCGTCGAGGCTCACCCGCGTCCCGAAGACGAACCCGCGATCGTTGGCGATGTCGATGATGCTCTCGAGCGTCGAAACCACCCGATCCTTGACGAAGCCGTTGGTGTTGAGCGTCATCTTCCGCAGGCGCGGCATGTGGTCCGCCATGATGTTCACGAGCTCCACCATGTCCTTGCGGAGCGTGGGCTCGCCGCCGGTGATCCCGACGTACTCGATGCTGCGGAAGAGGCGGCTCGAGAAAGCCTGGCGGTACTCGTCCGTCGTCAGGTCGTCGTGGTACGGAAGCTTCCACGAGTTGCACATGACGCACTTCGAGTCGCACTTGTAGGAGACGTTGAAGATGAGGACGGTCGGCGGGATCGCCTTGAAACGACCCACCACCTGGGTCTTCAGGAAATCCGCGGGGAGCGAGGGAAGGCTCGACTTCAGGAGCTTCCCGACGTAGGTCTTGTCTCCGAACACGAAGGGCTCAGTCTTTCTTTCTGCGATCCCGAATCGTTTTCGCGGGGACGCCGGCGGCGACGTGGTACGCGGGGACGCTCTCGAGCACCACGGCGCCAGCGCCGATTATAGCCTGTTCTCCCACTTCGACGCCCCCGGCGACGACGGCGTGAGCCCCGAGCCAGGAGCCGTCGCCGATCCGGATGGGAAGCCCGATCCTCCCTTGCCGGGAGATGGGGACGTCCAGGCGGTCGTGCATGTGGTCTCCCCCGACGAGGTAAACGTAGGCCGCGAGCATGACGTCCTTCCCCACCCGGACCTCGTCGGCGGCGAAGATCTCGCAGTTGAATCCCACGTTCGCGCGCTCCTCGAGGTGGATGTAGCCGTTCTTGCTCGAGAGGATGGTGTTTCGTCCGAGAAAGACGCCGTCCTCGAGAACGATTCCCTTGTTGTCCAGCCCTTTCGCGTCGAGGAGGACATGGTCGTCGACGATGACGTCGTTTCCGATCCGAATCTTGTGGGGGTGCCTCAGGACGACGTTCTGACCGAAGGTGACGTTCCTGCCGCAGGCCCCGAGAAGCAGTGGATAGAGCTGCGAGCGCAGGAAGAGACCGAGGGCGCCGGGGATCCAGGAGGAAAAGAGCATCACCAGCTCGTAGAGCACGAGCGGCCCGAAGGCAGCCTTCCCCACCACCAGGTCGCCGTACTTCTGGAGCTTCGATTTCTTCTGGTCGGCGATCTCGGCCTGCGCGATCTGGATTCGCCGGTCGTTGGGCTGGGCCTCGGTCGACATGGATCCACTCACTCTAGATCCATCCCGCCTCGCGATACCAGTCGAGGGTCTTCCCGATTCCCTGCTCGAGATCCACCTGCGGCTCCCAGCCGAGGACCCGCCGGGCCTTGTCGCTCCGGAACGCGCGATTCTTGAGGTAGAAGTCGAGGCGGCGCCGGTGGAGCGGAGGCTCGATCCCGAGAGGGCGGCATATATCCTCGCAAAGGGCGGCGGCGGTGTAGAGCGGGCCCGCGGGCCAGTGAAATCGGGGCGGCGCGACACCCGCCTTCCGGGCGATGAGCCCGACGAGCTCCTCGACCGTGGTGTGGCGGGCCCCGGCCAGGATAAAGGCCTCTCCCACGGCCGCGGGGGTCTCCGCCGCTTTCATGAAGCCCCGGGCGACGTCCTCGACATGCGTCAGGTGATAGGACACTTTGCCCG